>CAJANQ010000499.1 GCA_903941145.1 uncultured Actinomycetes bacterium | reverse complement strand
AGGACTGCACCGCACTGAGCGACTCTGAGGTCGCGGAGATGGCCGACCTCTGTGTCACCGACGCCATCCCGTTCGAGCTCGGCGTGCTGTCCAAGCAGGTCGAGGAGTGGGTGCTCGTCACGCTCGTGCGTGAGGGCAACACCCTCCGGGGCTTCTCGTTCTCCACGCTCGAGCGCATCGGCGGCACGCCCTGCATCCTGCTCGGCGTCGGTGCCATCAAGCGCACCTCCCGTCGTGACGCCGTGCTCAAGGCGCTCGTCGGCGACAACTTCCGCCGGGCCCTCATGGCGTTCCCCGACGAGGACGTCCTGCTCGGCACCCGCATGGGCAACCCTGGGGCGACCGAGGCGTTCAAGCAACTGACCGACATCATCCCCCGCTCGGGCCACAAGGCCTCGGGCGAGGAGCGCGCCTGGGGCCGTCGTCTGGCCAAGCGGTTCGGTGTCGACGCCGGCGCCTACGACGACCAGAAGTTCCGGGTCACCGGTGACGGCAGCCCGTCGCTCGTGCTCGACCACGAGAGCCTGAAGCCCGAGCAGATCCCGACCGAGGTCACGGGCCTGTTCAAGGGCCTGAAGGTCGCCAAGGGCGACTGCCTGGTCACCTTCGGCTGGGCGATGGCCGAGGACCTGCTGAAGTACGGCTGAGCCGTGCCCTCCGAGGCCGACCGCCTCCTCGCCGCCCGGCGCATGTGCCGGGACTTTCTGCCCGACCCCCTCGCCCCCGACGTCGTGCGCGCCATGACCGACGCTGCGCTCGGTGCGCCGGCGGCCGGCAACACGTGGGCGCTGGACCTGCTCGTGCTCGACGGCGACGACGTCGGGCGGTACTGGGACACCACGCTCCCCGAGGGGGCGCGGGCCTCGTTCCCCTGGCCCGGGCTCCTGCAGGCACCCGTGCTGGTCCTGCCGTACGTCGACGCCGACGCCTACGTCGACCGGTACGCACAGCGCGACAAGTCACGCACCGGTCTCGGCGGGTCCGTCGAGGACTGGCCCGTGCCGTACTGGTGGGTCGACGGCGGCGCGGCGGTGATGGCGATGCTCGTCGCCGCTGCCGGGCACGGCCTGGGGGCGCTGTTCTTCGGCCAGTTCGACCACGAGCCCGCCGTGGCCCGCGAGTTCGGCGTGCCGGTCGGCCGTCGAGCCCTCGGTACCGTCGCCGTCGGCCACCCCGCCAGTGATGGCCGGCCGTCCCGCTCGGCCGGCCGTGGGCGCCCCGACCCGGCGGTCCACGTCCACCGGTCCAGCTGGTAGCGCGGCCGTCTGTCCACGGGGTGTCCGGCAGGTGTCCGGAACCTGTGCGCAGTGTCATGGCGGCAGTAGAGTTGGTGAACTGCGTTAAGTGGTGGAGCCGGTCAGGAACGGGGTCGGGCCCGTCGTCTCAGAGGGATCTCGTATGAAGATGCAGCGCTTCTGGTCGTGGATGGCGGTCAACCTGGGCAAGCACGCCGGGATCGTGACCGTCGTCGGCCTGGTGTTCACGGTCGTGATCGGGACAGGGATCACCCGGCTCGAGTTCGCGACGGGGCAGGACAGCTATCTGGAGCGCGACAGCGAGGTCTACAAGGACAACGTCGAGTACCAGAAGCTGTTCGGCGGCCAGGCCATGCTCTCGGTCGTCGAGATGGCCGAGGGGCAGAAGGTGGACCAGCTGTTCACCACCCAGAACAACGCCACGATGACCAAGGTCTCCGAGGAGCTCAACGCCCAGAAGAACGTCTTGGGCGTCATCAGCCCGCTCACGGCGCTCGACTTCTCCGACAAGCTCGTCGGCGGGAAGAACCCGAACATCACGGAGTCGGTGGCCGGCAAGGCGCTGCTCGCCGCCGCCACCGCCGAGGGCCAGTCCCAGGCGTCGAAGGACCTCCGTCTGGCCGACTCGGTCACGACGCTCCAGCGGACCGCGGCGATCCCGCCGGAGGCCCGCACGCTCGACAACCCGGAGTGGGTCAAGTTCCTGCTCTACGACAACGAGGGCGAGATCAGGAAGGCGCTCCGGCCGTTCTTCCCGAACACGACCCACGCCCTCACGATCACCCGCCTGGGCGGCAACCTCTCGATCGAGGAGGAGGGCGCGGCCTCCGACCGTGTCGTCGAGATCGCCAAGGGGCTCGAGTTCCCGAACGCAACGGTCACCACGACCGGCGCCCCGATCCTCTTGAAGGGGATCAACGACTACCTCAAGGGCGGCATGCTCACGCTCGGCGGCATCGCCGTGGCCGTGATGATCGTCATCCTGATGCTGTTCTTCAAGGTGCGCTGGCGTCTGCTGCCGCTCGCCGTCGTGATCGTCGGCATCATCTGGGCGTTCGGCCTGGCCGGCTACTTCGGCATCCCGCTGACGCTCGTCACGATCGCGGGTCTGCCGGTGATGCTCGGCATCGGCATCGACTACGCGATCCAGATGCACTCCCGCATCGAGGAGGAGGTCGTCATCGACTCCTCCCCGCACCCGATCCAGGAGGCCGCCCGCGGACTGGGGCCGGCGCTCCTCGTCGTCACCTTCGACGCAGTCTTCGCCTTCCTGGCGATCCAGCTGTCGAAGGTCCCGATGATCCGGGAGTTCGGCTGGCTGCTGACCGTCGGCATCGTTGCCATCTGCGTGTCGTCGATCATCAACCCGCTCGCCGTGCTCGGCATGCGGGAGTACCGGTCGCCCACCAAGTCCCGGGACTTCACCGAGGGCAAGCTCGGCCGGTTCGTCGAGTGGCTCGGGATGCTGCCGGCCAGGTCGGCCATCTTCCTGTCGCTGTTCTCGATCGTGGTGTTCGTCCTGGGGTCGGTCCTGGAGCCGAAGCTGAAGCTCGAGACCGACCCGATCAACTGGGTGAACCCGGACACACAGGTCGTGAAGGACATCCGGAAGCTCGAGCAGAAGGACTTCTTGGGCGGTTCGTCCGAGCTCGGCGTGTTCATCAGCTCGACCACGTCCAAGACGCTGTTCACCCAGGAGGCGGTCGACTTCACCGACAAGGTCGCGACCACCACGCTCGAGAAGTACCCGAACGACCTGCTGGTCGCCTCGGGCATCGTGACGACCGTGTCCGACCTGCTGGAGGTGCCGGGGGCCGACCACGTGACGCCGTCGGCCGAGTCCGTGCAGGCGGCCTACGACCTGGCACCAGAGGACATCAAGGTCTCGACCGTCGCCAACGGCGGCAAGGACTTCAACCTCATCTACCTGACCAAGCCCGGTTCGCTCGAGGAGCGGGCCAAGGTGGTCGAGGAACTGCGCGACAACACGCCGACACCGCCCGGCATCCGGCTCACCCCGTCGGGCCTCGCCGTGGTGGGCGTGGGGCTCCTCGAGAACCTCGAGGCCAACCTCACCGAGCTCACCTGGCTCGCCGTGGGTCTGGTGTTCCTCTTCTTGCTGGTCCGGCTCCGTTCGATCACCCGGGCGGTGCTCTCCATGGTGCCCGTGCTCGTGGCGTCCGGCGTGGCGACCATCGGCATCTACCTGCTGGGCATCGAGCTGAGCCCGATGACGGCCGTCGGCGGTCCGCTCGTGGTGGCCACGTGTACCGAGTTCACGTCGCTGATCCTGCTCCGGTACATCGAGGAACGTCGCCGCGGGCACGAGCCGCGTGAGGCCATCGACATCACGGCTCGCCGGACCGGCCGGGCCTTCATCGTCTCGGCGATGACCGCCATCGCGGGCGTCGCCGTGATCTCGTTCTCGTCGCTGCCGCTGCTCCGCAGCTTCGGCATCTTCGTGGCGCTCAAGATCGCAATCGCACTGCTCGCCGCGCTGGTGGTGCTGCCGCCGCTGATCGTGTGGGCCGACGACCCCAAGCGCAAGTGGGTCTCGAAGGTCATGATCGAGAAGCCCGACGCCCCGTTCATCGAGGTCGAGAACCACAAGGCCGAGGTGGCCCCGTAGGGAGTCGCAGCGGTCAGCCCAGCTGGGCGGCGAGCGCCTCGGTGGAGTCCACCGGGGCGGCGCAGGTGAAGTCCCGGCACACGTAGGCGCGTCCGAGCGACGGGTCGCGGCCCTCCCAGAGGGGGCCGTGCCCGGCCTCGCCCCAGGCCAGCACGGTCGTGGGCCGGTAGGAGCGGGCGACCAGCCCGACCAGGTCGGTGCGGCCGCCGGTCACGACCACCTCGGTGGCCCCGACCGCCGAGAGCTCGACGGCCCAGAGCAGGTGGCCGAACCCGAGCGGGTGCTGGCCGGCCATCGGGCCGTACGCGGCCAGGATCTCGCGGGCCCGGTCGCCGTAGCGGGTCTCGCCGGTATGGGCCTCGAGCCGCAGCAGGTTGACCGCGGCGTGGCTGTTGGCGGCAGGGGTGGCGTTGTCGCTCACGTCCTTGGGCCGGGCGACGAGCGCCTCGGCGTCGTCGCCGGTGGTCCAGACGCCGCCAGCGGGGTCCCAGAACAGCGACAGGAGCGACTCCGCGGTCGTAGTGGCCTCGTCGAGCCAGCGCAGGTGGCCGGTGGCCTCGTAGAGCGTGAGGAACCCGTCGACCAGCGCGCCGTGGTCGGCCGCGTAGGCCAGGTGCTTGGCGCCGGCCTCGTGCTGCCAGGAGCGCAGCCAACGGCCGTCCTCCCGGCGCAGGTGGCGCACCAGGAACTCGGCGGTGGCCTCGGCCTCGGCCAGCCAGTCGCCGCGGCCGGTGGCCTTCGCCGCCTCGGCGAGCGCCGCCAGGAAGAGCGCGTTCCACTCGGTCAGGACCTTGTCGTCCAGACCGGGTCGCGGGCGGTGCTCGCGGGCGGCCAGCAGCAGGCGGCGGGCCTCCTCGACCTCTCGGGGGCGGGCCAGCTCGCCGCGGTGGAACAGGCGTGAGGGGATGGACGCCCCCTCGAAGTTGCCGCGTTCGGTGATGCCCCACCACTCGAGCGCGGGGTCGACCAGCTCGGGGTGCCCGGCGGCCTCGAGGGCGTCGCGGACCTGCGCCGGGGTCCACGTGTAGAACGCCCCCTCCTCGGCGTGGTGCGCGTCGGGCGTGGGCAGGGAGTCGGCGTCCTCTGCGGAGTAGCGGCCGCCGGCGGGGTGCGAGAGCGTGTCGAGCACGTAGTCGACGGTCTCGGACAGGACCTGCAGGAACCGGTCCTCGCCGGTGACCTGCCAGGCGTGCAGGTAGGTCCGGGCCAGGAGCGCGTTGTCGTAGAGCATCTTCTCGAAGTGGGGGACCAGCCACTTGTCGTCGACCGAGTACCGGGAGAACCCGCCGCCCAGGTGGTCGTACATGCCGCCGGCCGCCATCGCGTCGAGCGACCCGACCGCCGCATCCAGCGAGGCTGCCGACCCGGTCCGCAGGTGGTGGCGCAGCAGCTGGTCGATCGCCATCGACATGGGGAACTTGGGGGCGCCGCCGAACCCGCCCCACGACTCGTCGTACGCGGCAAGGAGGCCCTCGGCGGCACGGTCGAGCACGTCGGTGCCGGGGAGCTCGCCACCCTCGACGGCCGGCACCGGCCGACGCACGTGCTCGGACAGGCGCTCGGCCTGGCCCAGCAGGTCGTCGCGGTTGGAGGTCCAGGCGTCGTGGACCGCGACCAGGAGCTCGTTGAACCCGGGGGAGCCGCCCCGGCGCTCCCGGGGGAAGTAGGTGCCGCAGTAGAACGGCTCCCCCTCGGGGGTCATGAACACCGTCATGGGCCAGCCGCCGCGACCGGTCATGGCCTGGGTGGCCTCCATGTAGACGGCGTCGACGTCCGGGCGCTCCTCGCGGTCGACCTTGATGTTCACGAACCACTCGTTCATGGTCCGGGCGGTGGCCTCGTCCTCGAACGACTCGTGCGCCATCACGTGGCACCAGTGGCAGGACGAGTAGCCGACCGACAGCAGGACCGGCCGGTCGCTGCT
>CAJANQ010000498.1 GCA_903941145.1 uncultured Actinomycetes bacterium | reverse complement strand
TCGCAGCACGCAGGTCGCACAACACCTGTACCCACTGGTCCACGACCGTCTCGTACGAGGTCGTGGTCCGACGGACGTCGGCCGCTGCAGCCGCTGCCAGTTCACCCATCCGCTGGATCTCGTCCATGCGCTTCCTCCGGCCTACTTCCCGTTCTCGGGGTCGCGGACAGTGATGACCACCTTCGCGCCGCCGAGATCGCTTTGTACGAGGTCGATGGTGCCGCCGAGGTCCTGGACTTGAGTCTGGACCGAGAGCAGCCCGAACCGCGTGTCGTCGTCGGGCACCTCATCAGTAGGGATCCCGCTGCCGTCGTCCTCGACGACGAGCTCGACGACGTCGCTCGTAGCTGAGTACGAGATCTCGCACCTGGACCCGCCGGAGTGCTTCTTGGCGTTGGTCGTCAGCTCTTGGGCGGCGCGGACGATCACCTTGGCGGTGCTCGTGGGCACCGGCCCGTCCTCGCCGATCGTGACGCCCACTGTGAACTGGCCGCCGTTGGTCACCTGCCTGGCGGTCTCGCGCAGCTTTGCCGGAACGCCGCCTGGGCCGAGGTACTCGTTGGCCAGCTCACCTGTGAGATCCCGGATCTCGGCGGCAGCCTCCTGCACGACCTCGTTCACCCGGGCGTCCGAGTCGGCCAGCATGCCGATCGCAAGGACGGACTGGAGCGGCCCGTCGTGGAGCTGGCCTGCGATTCGCTCGCGTTCCCGCTGTTGCTTCCGAAGGGTGCGAAGGTGGAGTGCGCCCAGTTGGTCGGCCCGCTCGCGCTCGGAGCGGACCGCGACCTCGGTCGCGACAATGGTGCCGCCGGTCGCTGTCGCGACGTCGTCGATCTCGATGACCCAGTCACGCCGCGTCGCAAGTGCTGCGACGGCATCTGGATTGGTCGCGTTGCGGATCTGGCGGGTGAGGCGTCGGAGACGGATCGCGGTGATGGACGCGAGCCCGGCGGCTCCCACCAAGATCAACAGCGCGGTGACCACCACGATGAGCGCGGGCGTCGTCCAGTCGGCCACCAGCGGCGCCGTCGCCGGTGACGCGTAGGACCATACGAGCGACGATTGGTTGGGCAGCAATGGCGCCGAGGTGACCCACCACGTTCGGCCGCTGGGAGAGGTCAGCAACCGCGTCGAGGCCGATGCCCCGTCGAGCGACGTCGCCGACCTCACCAGCAGGCGCTGCAGGCCCCCGCCGGACGATCCCACTGCGGTCGCCGGCCCGTTCTTTGCCGGGACGGCTGCCGCTGGGTTGTAGACGAGCGCCACGTGCGACCCCTCGGGCGGGCTGAAGGACTTGCTGACCAGGTTCCTCAGCAGGTCGACCCTGGTGAACATCGACCACACCCGCTGGTCGTAGAAGGCACTCTCGGCGAGGATGACGTAGTCCCTGCCGTCCGCCCCCGTCGCAGGCCCGGCGACCTGGACCTGCTCCGGGGTCTGCAGCGTGAGCTTCTCCAGGTCCTGCTGGGCGCCCCTCCAGCCCTCGACTCGAGTGGTCTGCCCACCTTCGTACGGCGTGAACTCGAGCGCGCCGTCGGCGACCCGCGACACACCGATCTGCCCGGTCTCCGGTTCTACGCCGACGCCGATCCACTCTCCTCCCGCGCGGCCGACGCCGACCAGGGGGAACGGAAGTCCAGAGCTGAACGACGTGATCCCGACGGCAAGAAGACGCTGCCGGAGCGCCGGCGAGTTGAGGTCCGTGTCCTGTTCGCTCTCGAGAAGCTCGTTCAGCGTGTCGGTCGCGTGGTCGATCTGGTCGTCGACAAGACTCCTTCCGACGGCTACTTGCTGGTCGTGCGCGGTCCGGAGCTGTTCCGACTGGTTCCGCTGCAGCGCGGCCCGGACCGTGAGGAAGCCGACGACGGAAAACGTCAACAGCGCCAGCGCGACGCCCAGCGCAGTGAGCAG
>CAJANQ010000497.1 GCA_903941145.1 uncultured Actinomycetes bacterium | reverse complement strand
GGCCTGCGTTCCAGTTTCGGGAGGGGTGGGGGAGCGACTACCCTTGCCCGGTCCCGTGCACACGGGACATGTCCCTGTTCCCTAGCGTAAGAAGTCCATCCGTGTCCGATACCACGACCCCCGTCCAGGACGAGCAGGCCACTGCCGCCGCCGAGGACGAGTACACCCCCCGCCAGATCATCGAGGACGACCTCGGTGGCATGAGCCTCGACGAGGCGTTCGCAGCCTCCATGGTCGCCGTCGAGGACGGTGCGCTGGTCACCGGCACGGTGGTGAAGGTCGACCGGGACGAGGTCCTCCTCGACATCGGCTTCAAGTCCGAGGGCGTCATCCCCAACCGCGAGCTGTCGATCCGCAACGAGGTCGACCCCAACGAGATCGTCTCCCTCGGTGAAGAGGTCGAGGCGCTCGTCCTCCAGAAGGAGGACAAGGACGGCCGCCTCATCCTGTCCAAGAAGCGTGCGCAGTACGAGCGTGCCTGGGGCAAGATCGAGGAGATCAAGGAGTCCGAGGGCGTCGTCCAGGGCCCGGTCATCGAGGTCGTCAAGGGCGGCCTCATCATCGACATCGGCCTGCGTGGCTTCCTGCCCGCGTCGCTCGTCGAGCTCCGTCGTGTCCGTGACCTGCAGCCCTACGTGGGCCGTGTCCTCGACGCCAAGATCATCGAGCTGGACCGCAACCGCAACAACGTGGTGCTGTCCCGCCGTGCGTGGCTCGAGGAGACCCAGAAGGAGCAGCGCGAGGACTTCCTCAACAACCTCAAGCCGGGCGAGCGCCGCAAGGGCGTGGTCTCGAGCGTCGTGAACTTCGGTGCGTTCGTGGACCTGGGCGGCATGGACGGCCTCATCCACGTGTCCGAGCTGTCGTGGAAGCACGTCGACCACCCCGGTTCTGTCGTTGCCGTGGGCGACGAGGTCGACGTCGAGGTGCTCGAGGTCGACCGTGACCGTGAGCGCATCTCGCTCTCGCTCAAGGCCACCCAGCAGGACCCGTGGCAGGAGTTCGCCTCCAACCACCAGGTCGGCGAGCTCGTCTACGGCCGTGTCACCAAGCTCGTGCCGTTCGGCTCGTTCATCCAGGTGGGCGACGGCATCGAGGGTCTCGTGCACATCTCGGAGATGTCGGCCCACCACGTCGACCTCCCCGAGCAGGTCGTCACCCCCGGCGAGGAGCTGTGGGTCAAGATCATCGACCTCGACCTCGAGCGTCGTCGCATCAGCCTGTCGATCAAGCAGGCAGCCGAGGGCGGCATCGTGTCGGCCGAGTACCAGGAGCACTTCGGCGAGCACGCCTACGACGCCGAGGGCAACTACGTCGGTGTCTCCTACGACCCGGACGCCCCGTCCGAGGGCCAGGAGGCCTGGGCCGAGGTCTACGGCGAGGAGAACGGTGCCCCGGGCGAGGCACCGGCCGAGGCACCTGCCGAGGCCCCTGCTGCCGAGGCCCCTGCCGCCGAGGCCGTCGAGGCGGAGGCACCGGCCGAAGAGGCCTGAGCCACCCGCTCCACGCACTCGAAGGGCCCCGACCTGTCCGCAGGTCGGGGCCCTTCCGCGTCCGGACCCCGGTCTGCGCCCGGGCACACGGGAGGAAATGCCGGGAAATGCGGCGTGGAAGGTAAAGGGCGGGCGCCGATAGGCCGACAGCACTACTCAGAAGACCTCCGACCTGTCTGGGAGTGAGCACACCGTGGCCTCGCGCAAGAACCTGATCCTCATCGCAGCAGTCCTCGTGGGCGCCCTCGCAGCGTTCGTGACCCTCAACTACGTGCGGGGCGTGGAGCAGTCGAGCGAGAAGAAGGACGAGACCGTCCAGGTGCTCGTGGCTGCCAAGCCGGTGGCAAAGGGCACCAAGGCCGACGAGGCGCTGGCCGCGGGCCAGCTCGTAGCTGCGGAGCGCCGTCGCGTGGACCTGCCGGTCAACGCCGTGCGCCGCAACGCCGACATCGAGGGGCAGGTCTCGGCGGTGGAGCTGGGTGGTGGCGAGGTCGTCACGACGTCCATGTTTGTCGGCGCCACCGACCTGTCGGGCTCGAAGGGTGCGGCGCTCGACAAGGGAATGGTCGCGATCACGGTGCAGTTCGACCCGGTGAGCGCCTCGCTCGTGCAGCCCGGCGACTCGGTCAACATCCTTGCCCGCACCTGTGTGGTCGGCGGCGGCGAGTGCCCGCTGAGCACCACCAACCTGAACCCGACGGGCGCCAACGTGATCGCCAAACCGGCGACCTACCTGTTCCAGGACGTGAAGGTGCTGGCGGTCGACCAGAACCTGGCGAGCCCCCAGGCCCCGGCCCCCGCTGCGGAGGGCGAGACCCCGGCCGCCGCCCCCGCCGCCGAGGGTGCTGCGTCCGGCCGTGTGACCGTGCAGCTCACCCCGGACCAGGCGGCGCTGCTCGCCTCGGTGCGTGACGCCGACCTCTACCTGACGCTGAACCGGGGCGACTACGAGCCCGTCCCCGTCCCGCCGCAGGCAGGCCTGCCGGCACTGCCCGGTCAGACCGGCGCCTCGGCGTCGGACAGCGCGAACTCGACCGGCAAGTAGTGGCGGGAAGTGACACGGAGATGACGATGACGATGGGCGAAGCGCACGAGGCAGACACCCTCGAGCGCACCGAGGGAACGACAGTGGCGGCGCCGCACGCCCCAGCTCCGGCGGCCTCGCCGGTGCGGGTGGCGGTGGCGGTGGTGGAGCCCGACGACCACCAGCGCGACCGGCTGGTCACCATGCTCGGTTCCTCGGTGAGTGCGTTCGCGCAGCTCGAGGAGCTCGTGGCCCGGCTCAGCAGCGGCATCGGCGTCGTCGTCGTGCTCGGCCCCTCCTGCGCCGACGAGGCCACGCTGGCGATGTCGGCCAGGATCAGTGCGCAGTACCCGAACGTGGCGTCGGTGCTGGTCACCGACGAGCTCACGACGGCCCTCCTGCAGCAGGCGCTCCGCGCCGGCGTGCGCGACGTGGTCACCGTCGGGAACGACCCGGCCGTGCTGGCCCAGTCGGTGCAGCGGGTCGCCCTCACGTTCGACCAGCTTACGGCCGCTGCGCCCGCGCCGGCGGCTCCGGCCGCCGCGGCCCCGGACGCCACCCCGGCACAGCCCGAGGCTCCGGTCCCCGCCGAGGACGCAGAGGAGCCGCTCGACTGCAAGGTCATCACGGTGTTCTCCACCAAGGGCGGTTCCGGCAAGTCGGTCCTGGCGACCTCGCTCGCCGTCACGCTGGCCCGCTCCACCGACAAGCCCGTGTGCCTGGTCGACGCCGACCTGCAGTTCGGCGACGTCGCCGTGATGCTCAAGCTGGCGCCCCGTCACACCACCGCCGACGTGCTGCCCGTGGTCGACCGTCTTGACGCGCCGCTGCTCAACAGCCTGCTGGTGACCCACGAGCCGACCGGGCTGAAGGTGCTGCCCGCCCCGCTCGAGCCAGCGTTCGCCGACCAGATCTCCTCGGCCCACCTGACCAAGATCATCGAGGTCCTCCGCACCTTCTGCGCCTATGTCGTCGTCGACACCCCCTCGTACTTCAACGACGTGGTCCTGGGTGCTGTCGAGGCGTCCGACAAGGTCGTCCTGCTGTCCGGCCTCGACGTGCCGAACATCAAGAACCTGAAGATCGGCCTGCAGACCCTCCGCCTGCTCGAGACGCCGGAGGACAAGCTCCTCCTGGCGCTCAACCGGGCCGACTCCAAGGTGAAGCTCGACGTCGGCGAGGTGGAGCGGACGCTCCAGTTCAAGGCGTCGTGCCTGATCCCGTCCGACGTGGTGGTGCCGCAGTCGATCAACAAGGGCGAGACCGTCATCACCTTCGCCCCCAAGTCGGGCGTGGCGAAGGCCGTCACTCAGCTCGCCGAAAGCTTCATGCCGGCCGCCCAGCGGTCGAAGAAGCGTAGGTAGCAAGAACTCCAGGGAGACCAGACGTGTCGCTGTACCAGAGGATCCACGAGCAGCAGGGCGGAGCCCCGGTTCCCGCCGCGGGCGGGATCGACGGCGGTGATCCCCGCGGCACGACGACGATGCCCCGCCCGGCGCCCGCCCCGGTCCGCCAGGACCCGGTCGTCGCCGAGCTGCGTCACCGGGTCCACCAGCAGCTCATCGAGGAGCTCGGCCCGATCCTGTTCGACCGCCGCATCGGCGAGGACGACCTGCGCCGCCGCGTGCAGGAGCAGCTGCTCGCCGCGCTCGCCGCCGAGCGTGTGCCGCTGTCGGCCGCCGACAAGGCCCAGCTCATCCAGGACGTGTCCGACGACATCCTGGGCTACGGCCCGATCGACAAGCTCCTCCGTGAGGAAGAGGTCACCGAGGTGATGGTCAACGGTCCGGACAAGGTGTTCGTCGAGCGCAACGGCCGTCTGACCCTGGACACGACGGTGCAGTTCCTCGACGAGGACCACGTGCGCCGGGTGATCGACAAGATCGTGTCCGAGGTGGGCCGTCGAATCGACGAGTCCACGCCGATGGTGGACGCCCGCCTTCCCGACGGCTCCCGTGTGAACGCCGTGATCGCCCCGCTGGCGATCGGCGGCCCGTTCCTCACCATCCGAAAGTTCGCGACGGACCCGCTGCAGATCGACGACCTGATCCGCTTCGGCTCCATCAACGTGAACGCCGCCCGCTTCCTGCAGGCGTGCATCCTGGGGCGGCTCAACGGTGTGGTCTCGGGCGGTACCGGCACCGGCAAGACGACGATGCTCAACGTGATGTCGAGCTTCATCCCCGAGACGGAGCGCATCGTCACCGTCGAGGACGCCAAGGAGCTCCAGCTCCACCAGACCCACGTGCTCTGCCTGGAGTCCCGTCCGCCGAACGTCGAGGGCCGCGGCGAGGTCACCATCCGTGACCTGGTCAAGAACACGCTGCGTATGCGTCCTGACCGCATCGTCGTCGGCGAGTGCCGTTCCGGCGAGGCGCTCGACATGCTGCAGGCCATGAACACGGGCCACGACGGCTCGCTGACCACGGTCCACGCCAACAGCCCCCGTGACACGCTCGCCCGTCTGGAGACGCTGGTCCTCATGGCCGGCTTCGACCTGCCCGTCCGGGCCATCCGTGAGCAGATGGCCTCGGCCATCGACATGATCGTGCAGCTCACCCGCCTCCGTGACGGCACCCGTCGCGTCACGCACATCACCGAGGTCCAGGGCATGGAGGGCGACGTCATCACCCTCCAGGACATCTTCCTGTTCGACTACGCCGCCGGCGTGGACGAGAACGGTCGGTACCTGGGCCAGCTCAAGGCCACCGGCGTCCGGCCCAAGTTCGCCGAGAAGCTGGCCGACCAGGGCATCCACCTGGGCCCGGAGGTCTTCTCCCCGGACGGTACGAACTGATGCGGCGCCGTCCGCTCCTCGCGTCGCACGGTCTGCGGACCGCGTGCGCGCTGGTGGCTGCGGCCACCGTGCTGGTGGTCGGCGTCGTGCCGGCGTCGGCGGGGGAGTCCGCTGCGGACAGCGGCGCAGGTGGCGGCCGGTCCCTCACGGTCGACGCGGTGGACGCCACCGGGTCGTCGGTGCAGGTCCAGGGTGTGCTCCATGGCGCCTCGCCCTCGTCGGTGAAGGTCGCCTCCGGCGGCAAGCAGCTCACGCCCCGCTCGGCCGAGCAGCTCGACCCGAACGGCGCACGCACCGAGACGGTGCTGGTCGTCGACAACTCGGCCTCCCTCGGCAACGCCGTCGTGCAGCTCGCCAAGAACGGCATGGAGCCGTTCCTCCCCGGCTCCGGGACCACGGCCAAGGCGGCTGTCGTCTCGACCGGTGGCGGCGCCACCATCGGCAGCGGCATGACCGGCTCGGCGGCCGAGGTCTCGGCCGCGCTCGAGGGGGTCCAGCCGTTCGGCACGTCCGCCCTCTGGGACTCGCTCGTCCGCTCCGCCGACCTGTTCTCCGGCGCCGAGGCCACCGGGCTGCGCCAGGTGGTCGTCTTCGCCGCCGGCGCCGACACCGCCTCGAAGGCCACCCCGTCGGTCGCCGTCTCGGCGCTCCGCAGGGCCGGCGCCCAGGTCCGGATCGTCGCACTCCCCGGTGGCGTCGACCTGGGCAGCCTCCAGAACGTGGTCTCGTCCCTCGGCGGCAGCCTGTCGGTGGGTCAGAAGGGCGACCAGCTGTTGGCCGGCGAGAAGGCCGTGGCGACGGCGATGCAGGAACGCTTCGTGCTCACACTCCCTGCGACCGGTGCGGCCGGCACGATCGTGCCGCTCGACCTGCAGAGCGGGGACGCCGGCACCGAGGTCGCCTACGAGCCGGGCAAGTTCACCGCCGGGTCCGAGGCGCTCGCCCCGGCCGTGCGCAGCGCCGGTCTGGCCGGCAAGCTGGCTGCCGTCCCGGGCATCAAGCTCTTCGTGGCGCTCCTTGGCGCCGCCGCCATGGCGCTCCTGGTGTGGGCCGTGCTCTCGGTGGTCGTGCCCGACCCCGACGCCCTGGGCAACCGCCTGGGTGCCTACGAGCAGCAGACCGTCGAGGACGACGGCGACCGCGACAAGAGCATGACGTCGACCGCGCTCCTGCAGCGGGCCGTGAAGATGACCGGTGAGGTCGCCGAACGACGCGGGATCCTCGAGTCGACCGAACTGAAGCTCGAGCACGCCGGCGTCCCGCTCCGTGCCGCCGAGGCCCTCTTCCTGCAGGCCGCGGTGATCTTCCTGGCGTTCATGCTGGTGCTGGTCGCCACCAAGAACGTGCTGTTCGCGTTCGTGGCCGCCGCTGCGGCGTTCATGGTTCCCAGCGCCGTCGTGGCCCGGAAGGTCCGCAAGCGTCAGAAGGCGTTCCAGGCCCAGCTGCCCGACATGCTGTCCCTGCTGTCCGGCACACTGCGCGCCGGCTACTCGATCGCCCAGGGCTTCGAGGCGGTGTCCCGTGAGATCGACGAGCCGATGGGCCGTGAGCTGCGTCGGGTGGTCACCGAGAGCCGTCTGGGCCGCCCGCTCGAGGACGCGCTCGACTCGGTCGCCGAGCGCATGGACAGCAAGGACTTCGCCTGGGCCGTCATGGCCATCCGCATCCAGCGCGAGGTCGGCGGCAACCTGGCCGAGCTGCTCATGACCGTCTCGGAGACCATGACGCAGCGCGAGCGGCTGCGCCGTGACGTGCTGAGCCTCACGGCAGAGGGCCGGATGAGCGCCATGGTGCTCGGGTTCCTGCCCCCGGCGCTCGGTATGGTCATGTGGGTCATGAACCCCGACTACATCGCCCGCCTGTTCACCCCCGGGCTGGGCTACGCGCTCCTCGGCATGTCGGTGGTCGCCATGCTGATCGGGTTCGCGTGGATGAAGAAGATCATCACGGTGGAGGTCTGACGTGCCGCCCGTGCTGATCCTGGCCGTTGTCGGTGTCGCGGTCGCCGCGGCTGCCGGCGCCTGGGCGGTGATGAGCCGGCTCGACGAGCGGACCACCGTGCGTGCCGCGCTCCGCCAGCTCGACGACCACGTCACGCAGGACACCCGCGACAAGGAGCTGCTCGCCCCGGTCAAGGACCGTGCGCTGGCCCCGGTCGTGCACGCCCTGACCAACGTCGGTCGCCGCTTCACGCCGGCCGGCTACGTCGAGAAGGTCCGCGACAAGTTCACGGTGCTCGGCACCAACAACCCGCAGACCGTCGACCGGTTCCTTGCCGTTCGGGTGGCGACCGTGGTCGGCGCGGTCCTGGCGTTCCTGTTCGTCATCGTGTTCAACGTCACGCCGTTCAGCGGCAACCTGCGGCTCGCCGTCGGCGGCCTGCTGGTCATGGGGTTCGTGCTGGGACCGGACGCGATCCTGAGCCGGAAGGTCGAGGAGCGTCAGCACGAGATCCAGGTGCAGCTGCCCGACGTGCTCGACCTGCTGGTCATTTCGGTCGAGGCCGGCCTGGGCTTCGAGCAGGCGCTCGACCGGGTGATCGCCTCGGTCCCCGGTGCCCTGAGCGACGAGTTCGCACGCATGCTCGGCGAGACCCGCGCCGGTGCCTCCCGGGCCGACGCCATGCGGGCCATGGACGACCGCTGCGGCGTGCCCGAGCTCCGGGCCTTCGTGCTCGCCATCATCCAGGCCGACACGTTCGGCGTCTCCATCGGTCGTGTGCTGCGGTCGCAGTCCGACGAGATGCGCATGAAGCGTCGTCAGGCGGCAGAGGAGCGGGCCCAGAAGGCGCCCGTGAAGATGCTGATCCCCATGGTGTTCTGCATCTTCCCGGCCCTGTTCCTGGTCGTGCTCGGCCCTGCCGTCCTGCAGATCCGGGAGTCGTTCTGACCGTCCCGGCTGCGACCGGATCGTCCGACACGGTCGACGCGCCTGTTGCGGGGAGTTCGTGGAGCCGTCCGAGCGGCACGGCCGCGCTGGGTGTCCTCGTCGGCTCGGCGGCCGCGCTGGTGGCCTCCCGGCCGCTCGCCGACAACAGCTTCTTCACGCACCTGGCGACGGGGCGGCTGCTGGTCGACGGAGAGTTCCCCCGGAGCAACCCGTTCCTGTGGACCGGCACCAAGTTCCCGATGCCGAGCTGGTGGTGGTCGGGCGTCCTCGGGCTGGTCGACAAGGTCGCCGGCGGTGCGGGCATCCGTGTGCTCGCCGGGCTGCTGGCGTTCGTGCTCGGGGCACTCCTGGTTCGGCTGACCCGCCGCGTCGGCCCCGACGCCGCCCGTCCTGCAGGTGACGTGGCCGTCGACGGTGACCGCACACTCCTGGCGGTGGTCGCGCCGCCGGCACTCACCCTCTTTGCGCTCGACCCCTACCTGAACGCGCGCCCGCAGATCGTCGGGTTCGTGCTGCTCGCCGTGACGGTCCTGGTGTGGCGCGAGCGGCTGTCGCCGTGGTGGCTGCTGCCGGTGTTCGTCACCTGGGTCAACGTGCACGGCACGTGGCTCTACGGCGTGCTGGTGCTCGGTCTGCTGGTCGCGGCCGAGGCGGTCGACACCCGTCGCCTTGGCCGCCGGGCGTTCGAGCTGGCCGGCGCCGCGGTCGGTGGCGTGGCGCTGGGCGGCCTGCTCTACCCGGACCGGTTCGCCCTCGTGCTGCTGCCCACCCGTCAGTTCGGCGACGCCGTCGAGCGTGAGGCCATCCGCTCCTACCAGGAGTGGGCCCCGCTCAGGGCGGGCGACCCGGTCGGCTGGGCGTTCGCCGCACTGGTCCTGACCGCGGTGTGGGGGTGCGTGCGGACCCGCCGCTGGGCGATGGCCGCCGTGGCGCTCCTGCTGGCTGTCATGGGAGTTACCAGCTCCCGCATGGTGCCGGTGGCGGTCGTTGGCCTGGTCCCGTTCGCGGCCATGGGCATCGACGGCATCGGCTCCCTCAAGGTGCCGACCGGTCGTGCAGCGTCGGCCGTGGCGGCGGTCGGGGTCGCGATCTGCCTGGTCGCCGGCGTGATGGCCGTGACCACCGACGCCTACAGCCTCGGCACCTACCCGGTCGCTGCGGTCGACTACCTCGAGGAGCGCGGCCTGGTGGCCGACCCCGACGTGCGTGTCGTGAGCGAGGACTTCGTCGGGAACTACCTCGAGCTCCGGTTCGGCTCCCGGGCGAACGCCTATGTGGACGACCGCCCGGACGCCCGCACGCTGCTCGACTACAAGGCGATGCGGATGATGGAGCCCGACTGGCAGCAGGCGCTCGACCGGGTCGACGCCGACGTGGTCGTGTTCCAGACGGACCGGAAGTTCACCACGGCCGTTGCCCAGCTGCCGGAGTGGACCGTGGTCACCACCAAGGGCAGCTACACGGTGCTGTGCCGGGACCGGGTCCTGGACCGCTGCCGGTAGACGGTCAGCGCTGGGTTCGGCGGCGGCTGCGCCGGGCGTGCCGCTCGAGCGCCAGCGCGACCAGCTCGTCGATGAGCGCCGAGTAGCCCAAGCCCGAGTGGTCCCAGAGCTTCGGGTACATCGAGATCGGGGTGAACCCGGGGATCGTGTTGATCTCGTTGACCATCAGGCCACGGCCGGGCTCCTCCAGGAACATGTCGACGCGGGCCATGCCCTCGGTGCGCAGGGCCCGGTAGGTCTGCAGCGCCAAGGTGCGGGCGGCCTCGGCCACCTCGTGG
>CAJANQ010000496.1 GCA_903941145.1 uncultured Actinomycetes bacterium | reverse complement strand
GTCCTCGCTCGGCTTCGCCGCCAACCTGGCCGACGCCTTCGACGTGGACACCGTCGTCAACGTGGGCGACGACGCCGACTGGGGCGGCGCGGTCGGCAACATCGTCGGCGGCCCCAAGGACGTCGACGTCCCCTACGTGTGGACCCGCGGCAACCACGACTCGATGGCCACCCAGAACGACCTGAAGCGCAATGGCGCCATCGTGCTGGACGACACCAGCTACAACCAGGCCGGCGTGTCCTACTGGGGCATCGGCGACCCGACGTTCTCCCCCAAGGCCGACAAGTCCGTCGTGCGGCTGGGTGAGAAGCAGTACAAGCAGAAGTGGTCCAAGGAGGTGCTGGTCCCCGCCCTTGGCAAGCTGCCGGCCCAGCCCGACGTGCTGGTGGTGCACGACCCCCACATGGCCGACGGGCTCACCAACAAGCCCAAGCTGACGATCAGCGGCCACACCCACAAGTTCAAGTCGACCGTCGGCCGCAACGCCGACGGCACGCCGTGGGCCGTCGTGACCAACGGCTCCACCGGCGGCGCCGGGCTCCGCGTGCTCGACACCGGCAAGGAGCGTCCGATGCAGGCCTGCATCATCTGGCTCGACAAGGAGACCAAGGAGCCGCAGTTCCTGGACCTGTTCAGCTTCCGGCCCCTCGTCGACGACACGTACTCGGCCGAGCGGGTCAGCCTGCTCCCGCCCAGCTGAACCGACGCTCCCGTGGCTGACGACGAGCAGTACGAGGTCGAGGTCGACCCGGACCTGTTCGTCGAGATCGACCCTGACGAGGCCGACGAGCTCCTCGGGCTCAGCGAGGAGGAGGCCGAGGACGAGGCCACCGAGCGCGGCTGGCTCTTCCGCATCGGCTCCAGAGACGGCATGTTCTTCCCGCTCACCCGCGAGTACCGGCTCAACCGCGTCACGGTGAGCGTCGACGAGGACGAGGTCACGGCCGTCGAGGTCGGCTAGCGGCCTTCGGCCCGTAGGCTCGACACCATGCGTCGAACCATCGCCACCACCATCGCTGCGGCCATCCTTCTCGCTGGGGCCGTCGCATGCGGCGGCAAGGACTCGTCCGAGTCGCCGGGCACCAAGTCCTCGGCCGAGGCCACCGCGGTCGACAAGTACTGCGAGCTGGTGAAGGACGCCCTGGCCGCCACCAAGTCGGGTGACCCCGAGAAGGTCAAGGTCGTCGTGCCCGAGCTGCAGAAGGCCTACCCGGCAGCCCTCGCGGCCACCAAGAAGGACCCGACCCTGGCCAAGCGGTTCGCCGACTGCGCCAAGGGAGAGAAGTAGCCCTTCTACCCAGACGGGAGCGGCTCAGCTGCCCGGCGGGAAGAGCTGGTCGGCCAGGACGTTGCGACGGAGCTTGCCGGTCGCAGTGTGCGGCAGGTCCTGGACCACACGGACGTCCTTGGGCCGCTTGTGCGGTGCCAGGTGCTCGCGGGCGAAGGCCGTGACGGTGGAGGGGTCGACCGTGCCGACGACCGCCGCGCACACCCGCTGCCCCCACCGCTCGTCGTCCACGCCGAACACGGCGACCTCGTCGACGCCGTCCAGCTCGAGCAGCACGCGCTCGACCTCGGCCGGGTAGACGTTCACGCCGCCGGTGATCACCAGGTCGTCGCGTCGCCCGTCCAGATACAGGTAGCCGTCGTCGTCGAGCCGGCCCAGGTCG
>CAJANQ010000495.1 GCA_903941145.1 uncultured Actinomycetes bacterium | reverse complement strand
CGCCGCGACCACCGAGCACCACCGGACGACCCCTCCAGGAGGACATGAGATGGACCGTTTCAAGGACAAGGTCGTGCTGGTCACGGGCGCAGCCTCCGGCATCGGCCGCGCCACCGCCGAGCGCCTGGCCGCCGAGGGGGCGACGCTCTCGCTGACCGACGTGAACCTGGAGGGTCTCGAGGAGACCGCCGCAACCTGCCGGGGCCTGGGCGCCACCGTGCGCGCCGAGTTCGCCGACGTCTCGTCCGAGGAGTCGGTCGCCGCCAGCGTCGGCGGCACCGTCGAGGAGCTGGGCCGGCTGGACGTCCTGGTCAACGTGGCCGGCATCCTGCAGTTCAAGGACGCCCGCTCGACCACCCTCGAGGACTGGAACCGCATCATCGGCGTGAACCTGACCGGCACGTTCCTGATGTGCCGCGAGGCGCTGCCGTACCTGCTGCAGACCAAGGGCAACATCGTGAACACGGCGTCGACGGCCTCGCTGCACGGCCACCCGTGGACCGTCTCCTACTCGGCCTCCAAGGGCGGGGTCTACGCCGTGACCATGACGCTCGCGGTGGAGTTCGGGAAGCTGGGCGTGCGGGTCAACGCCGTGGCGCCGGGCGGCATCGAGACCCCGATCCAGAACGCGTTCGAGGTCCCGGAGGGGGCCGACCCCAAGCTGATCTACCGGATCATGCCGCTCGACCGGATGCGGGGCCCGGAGACCGTCGCCGCCACCGTCGCGTTCCTGGCGTCCGAGGACGGCGCCCACGTCAACGGCGAGATCGTCCGTGTCGACGGAGGCACCCACGCATGAAGTTCTCCGTCGCACACCCGATGCTCCCGCCCGACCATTTCCAGCCACTGGCCCGCGCCGCAGAGGCTGCCGGCTACGAGGGCGTCGCCGTCCCGGAGTCGGTCTTCTTCCCCGAGAACGTCTCGGCGGACTACCCGTACTCGGCCGACGGCGGCCGCTACTGGGACGCCACCACGCCCTTCCTTGACCCGTTCGTGGCCATCCCCGCCATGGCGGCGGTGACCGAGCGCCTCAAGTTCTTCACCAACGTCCTCAAGCTGGGCATCCGTGACCCCCTCCTGGTGGCCAAGACCGTCAGCTCGGCCGCGGCGATGGCCGACGGACGCGTCGGCCTGGGCGTGGGGCTCTCCTGGATCCCCGAGGAGTTCAAGTGGCTCGGCAAGGAGATGTCGACCCGTGGTGCGCGCACCAACGAGGCCATCGAGATCATCCGCCTGGTCATGACCGGCGAGTTCGTCGAGTACCACGGCAAGCACTACGACTTCGACCGGCTCGTCGTGCGCCCGGTGCCGACCCAGCCCGTGCCGATCTACGTCGGCGGACTGTCCGAGCCCGGGCTGAAGCGGGCCGCCCGTCTGGCCGACGGCTGGATCTCGGTGGCCAACACGCTCGAGGAGATCGCCGGCGTGGTGCCGCGCCTCGCCGAGCTGCGCGCTGAGTACGGCCGGGCCGACGTCCCGTTCGAGATCAAGGCGCTGTGCGTCGACGCGTTCGACCTCGACGGCTTCCGCCGCATGGAGGAGATCGGCGTGACCGACGCCGTCGTGTGCCCCTGGTACTTCCGGCCCGGCGACGTGAACGCCCTTGACCACCAGGTCGACGCCGTCG
>CAJANQ010000494.1 GCA_903941145.1 uncultured Actinomycetes bacterium | reverse complement strand
CGCAGCACCACCAACACCTTGCCGTCTGGACCGACAAGGTCTGCGCGTTCCAGCTGGACCTCGCAGAGCCGGGCCCGGGCGGCGCGTGCAGCCACCACCTCGACCGGCAGGTTCCCGAGCCGGTCGTCGGGCGTGGCGAACCCGACCACCACGTCCTGGTCGCCGCTGAAGCCCTGGCCATCGGTGATGTCGTGGGTCCGCTCCTCGACCACGAGGTCGGAGGTGACCGTGACCTGTAATGGCCACTGGCCTCCGTAGCCCGCGCGCTCGACGGCCCACTCGACCTCTTCCTGCAGCCACTCGCCGCCGCGGTCATGCGCGAACCTGCCCGGCAGGAGGCCTCCGACCGCCAGGTAGCCGGTCACCAGCACCAGGTTGCGGTGCACCGCCACCTCGATCCCGATGGAGGCAAACGGGTCCTCGACCTGGATCCGCTCGACGAGATGCTCGGCGATCAGGTCGGCCAGCCGGTCAGGGTGCCCCGAGGTGATGTCCTCGGCGAACAGAAGGCCGCTCATGCCCGACCTCCGAGCTGCCGCGGCGAGAGGTGCGTGATGGCGCCGACCTCTGCAAGGGGGCCGTCCGGCACGTCGGCCGGCAGCACGACCTCGACCGCAACGTTGCGGTCCCGCAACCGCTCTACCAACGAGGCGGGGGGTTCGTGGACGTAGCCGTCGGTCACCACCACGATGCTGGTCGTGGTGGGGTCGGCGAGCGCGTGGACGAGCACGCAGTTGATGTCGGTGCCGCCGGTCGTGATCAGCCGTCCGCTCCGGAGCTGGTCGAGCGGCAGCGGCTCGACGATCGTCGAGAACTGCCAGAGCGTCGCGAGGCGGCGCGACACGTAGGCCGTGAGCGGGCCGAGGAAGTCCTGCACGTACTCGGTCATCGACCCGGACACGTCGAGGTACACCCGCGCCGTCGCAGGCTGGTCCAGTCGACGACTCGGGGTGTCGAGGCGGTTGTCATGGAGCAGTGAGTCCAGACCCAGACGGTGACGGGCCAGCCGTCGTCGGTCGTGCCGGCTGGGCAGCACCGACGTGATCGGTAGCGGCGCCGACGACGCACGCTCCTGCCGCTCGCCGTCAGGGTGCGGGCGGCACGCCCGACGGAGCACGGACTCGAACTCCTTGGAGACACGTCGAGGGTCCGGACGGTCGACCACCCAGCTGCCAGGGGTCCCGCCCTGGCCAGGCCGTTCGGCGGTCAGCGGTCCGACCGACCAGTTGCCGACCATGTCACGCAGCGCCTGACCGGTCGGGTCGCCGTCGGCGACCGACCCGTAGTCGGTGTCGTCCGCGTCGTGGTTGCCGAGCAGGACCAGCCCCTCGGCCTCGGCGTCCCGCAGGAGCGCCAGGACGTCGGCCCAGTGCGCGGTCTCGTCCGTGGCGCGCCGGTACAGCTGGGTCAGCACCTGGTCGGTCCCCTTCGGGCCCGGACCCCGGAAGTCCGCGTGGTTGGGCCAGCCGTCCGGAGGGCGCAACAGGCGTGCCGGGAACTCGTCGGCCGGGTAGAGGCGCTCGAAGAACCCCCGGTACTCCCGGCCAGGAAAGCGCCGGGACAGGCCCGCGTTGATGATGGCGTCGAACGCGATGTTGTGCGCCGTCGTGGGCCGCGGGTACAGCCGGGTGTGGGCGAGCAGCACGTGCCACAGCTCGTGCATGACGAGCAGGAACAGGTGCTCGTCGGTGCGGCAGTACTCGTCGACGAAGTCCGGGTTGATCAGCAGGCGGGACCGTGGCCCGCAGCTCACCGACGCCGTCGGCACCCGGTCGGTGAGCTCGATGCCGACGAGCCCGACAAAGGTCTCGAGCTCGAACGTGCCGCCCGGGAGCGAGTTCACGATCCGGCTCAGGATCCGGTCGGCGTCGGTCTGGGTGAAGGTGGTCATGCGGGGGTCCTTTCTGCGACCAGTTCGACCAGTCGCGGGTCGTCGGTGCACCACCCCTGGT
>CAJANQ010000493.1 GCA_903941145.1 uncultured Actinomycetes bacterium | reverse complement strand
GGCCGACGGCGTGGTGGACACGCTCAAGGAGCACCTCTCTGACGAGCAGGTCCTGGAGCTGGCCTACATCCTCACGATGTACCTGCAGCACGCCGTCATGTCCCGTGCGCTGCGCCTCGAGTTCGACGACGTGGACGACCCGGTGGCCGAGGTCGAGGCGCCCGACGGCGACCCGTACCTGCGGATCGGTCCGCCGGAGCGCGACTGACCTGGTCGGGCGTCGTAGCCTGCGTCGTCCGCCGAACAAGGAGCGCCGTCATGGCTGAGTACGAACCGTCCCCGTGGGAGCCCATCGCCGAGCACGTCGAGCAGTACCTCTCGACCGGTGGCGAGGAGGGCGGCATCTGGATGGACGCCCCCTGCATCGTCCTCGAGTCGACCGGCGCCAAGTCCGGCAACACCCGCCGCACCCCGCTCATCCGAGTGCGGGTCGGCGACAGCTACGTGGTGATCGGCTCGATGGGCGGCGCCCCGACCAACCCGGCGTGGGTGCACAACCTGCGGGCCAACACCGGCGTGGCGGTCTACGACATGGCTGACCGCCACGAGCTCCTGGCCCGCGAGGCAGAGGGCGACGAGAAGGCGGCGCTGTGGGCCGAGGCCACCAAGGTCTGGCCCGACTACGACGCCTACCAGGCCTCGACGGACCGGGTCATCCCGCTCTTCGTCTGCGAGCCGGCCTGACGCTGCCCGTCAGCCGGTGACCGGCCGGTCGCCGAAGGTGTCGGCCCCGAGCGTGGGTTCCGACGGGCGCAGGATTCGCTCCATCTCGGCCCAGGCCCCGGGGCGGACCAGCTCGCCGTCGGGCGTCTCGTCCCATCCGATGACGGCCATGGCCGAGCGGTACTTCGTGCGGAAGTGTTCCTGCTGTGCCGGCTCGAGCAGCGCGATGCGCGCCGGGTCGGTGTTGTCGGCCAGGTCGGCCACCTTGACCAGCCGGGCCAGCGGCACCGCCCGGAGCGCCCGCCAGTAGTCCTCGTCGCTCACGTCGTCCGCGTGGGCGAGCGCCTCGAGCGCCTGGACCTGGAGCTCGGAGGCCCCGGCAGCCCGCAGGTCGTCGGCGGTGAGCTCGGTGTCCTCGATGACGTCGTGCAGGAGTGCGACGACCTGGGCGTCGGGGTCGGTCAGCCGGGCTGCTACCCGCTCGGGGTGCTCGATGTACGGCTGGCCGGCCTTGTCGGTCTGTCCCGAATGGGCCTGTGTCGCGATCGCTCGCGCGGCAGTGGGGTCCATGTGGATCCTTCCTGCAGGAGCGGCGTGGCGGAGCGTCCGGCATGCCGTCCCTCTCCTGCACCCGCACCGTAGGCCCGGCCTGTGACACGGGGACCGACGGTGCGGGCCGTCCCCGGTCGGTCAGGATGACGGCGTGGGGGACCCTGTCGAAGCCGCAGCGAGCGACCTGGGGAGGAATGGTGTGACGGTTCCTGTGCCGCCGGCCGTCGACCCGTCGGGTGGCCGGACCGACCGGCGGACCGCTGCGCTGCTCGCACTGGGCTCGACGGCCTGCGCACTCGCCGCGGTGCTGCTCTACGTGGTCTCCGTCCGCACCGGCGCCGGCCAGGAGGTGGAGGAGGCAGTGATCCGCGGCGCGGTGCAGCTCGTGGCCCGGTCGGACGTGTCCTTCACGGGCCGCATCTCTGCGGTGAACGTGGTGACAGTGGGCCTGGGCGCGGCTGTCGCGGTGGTGGTCGCCCTCGCTCGCCGTCGTCCCCGGCTCGCGCTGGTGGTTGCGGGTGTGGCCGGCGGGTCGCTCGTCACCGTGCAGGTGCTCAAGCGCGTCGTCCTCGATCGGCCGCTGCTCGTCCCGACCGACTACGCCGAGGGCACCAACACGTTCCCCAGCGGGCACACGTCGGTCGGCATGGTGCTTGCCGTCGTGCTCGTGATGGTCCTCCCGCTGCGCGCACGGCCCTGGACCTGGGTGGTCGTCGGACTGTTCGGCGCCACGTTCGGCGTGTCGACGGTGCTGGCCGCCTACCACCGCCCGAGCGACGTCGTGGCGGCGCACCTGGTGGTGCTGGCGTGGGCCCTTGCGGGCGCCGCTGTGCTCGTCGTGTGGCGCGGTGCCACGGACACGACGGACCCGCCGCCGGCGTCGGTCCGCCGGCCCCTCGGCGTGCTCGTGGTACTCGGCGTCATGGCGGCAGCGGCGACGGCCGTGATGACCGTGGTCGTCGTCGTGCTCGACCCCGCCCGGGCCACCGCGATGCGGTCGTCGTTCTTCGTGCTCGCCGTCATGGCGCTCACCGCCGAGGCTGCGTTCGTGACCGCGCTGCTGCTGGTGGTGTTCCGGTCGCTCTCGCTCGACCCGACGACGCGTCGGCCCGCCGGGACCTCGCCGCCCTGAGGTTGGACCGCCCGGGGCGGGTGCCGGGGAGGACCCGCGGCGCGCCGGGAACTATGGTGCCGACCGTCGCGGGTGTAGCTCAATGGTAGAGCCACAGGTTTCCAACCTGTTGACCGGGGTTCGATTCCCCGTACCCGCTCTCTACAGCTGCCCGTACTCGTTCTGTGCAGCCGTTCTGTGCAGCCGGTCCTAGTCGCCCGAGCTGCCGAACATCTTGGTGAGTTCGTCGTGGTCCATGCGGGCAGGCTCGGTCGTCGAGATGAAGTCCACGAGCAGCCCGGCGAACTTGCGAGGGTCCTCGCAGTGGGGGAAGTGGCCGCAGCCCTCCATGATCTCGAGACGGCTGCCCGGGAGCGCGTCGCGCGCCTCGTAGGCGTGCGACACCGGGATGACCGGGTCGTGGTCGCCCCACACGACCATCGTCGGCAGGTGCTGCGCCAGGTACAGACGGTCGCGGGCAGAGACGCGCTGGCCCTTCACGTCCACCACGGAGCGGAGCGTGTGCAGGAAGGCGTTCCGGGTGCGAGGGTCGATCAACGAGGTGTAGGCGCGCCACATCTCCTGGACGGCAGCGCTGGGCTGGAGCCCGACCTTGCCGGCCCAGCCGGCGAGCGTCTCGCCGACCGTCTTGTAGAAGGGCTGGAACGCGACCGGCAGCACGGCGCCGACCCCGGGCGCAGCCAGGCCGCGCAGCACCGGCATGACCTCTTTGCCCAGGCCTCCTGCGCAGACCAGCACCAGACGCTCGCACCGCTCGGGGTGCTGGTAGGCGAGCTGCATCGCGACGCCGCCGCCGAGCGACTGGCCGACGATGGTGGCGCGGTCGTGGCCGAGGGCGGCGAGCAGGTCCCGCAGGAACCCGGCGTAGGCGCCGAGCGAGTAGTCGCCGCGCCACTTGTCGGAGTGTCCGTGGCCGGGAAGGTCGGGGGCGACGTAGGTCATGTACGGCGCCAGGTCTGCCAGCACCGGTACCCATGAGGACGAGCTGCCGGCCATGCCGTGGATCAGCAGCACGACGGGACCCTCGCCGCCGGTGCGGTACGAGATCTCGTGGCCGTGGACGGTGACCGTGCGGCGTTCCATCCGTCCACGGTACGCCCATGGCGGCCGGTTCGTCCCAAGTTCTCCACCTGGGCGGCGCGCCGGGCGGCCAAGTCGGGACGGAGAGATTTGAACTCTCGACCCCCGGCTCCCAAAGCCGGTGCGCTGCCAGACTGCGCCACGTCCCGTGCGGTGCACCCTAACCGGGTCGGCGGGACGGCCCGTGTGGGCGATTCATGGGGTGTCGGGGCCCCGCACTAACCTCGCCCGTCTGATGAAGAGCACGGTTGAGCCCGAAGAGGGCAACAAGGTCAAGGTCGTCGTCTCGTTCACCGAGGACGAGCCCGAGTTCCAGGCAGCAGTCGCCGACACGTGGGTCGAGATCTCCAAGCAGGTCCGCATCCCCGGGTTCCGCGCCGGCAAGGCCCCCCGCAAGATCCTCGAGAAGCAGCTCGGTGCCGACGCTGCCCGGCCGGAGTCGCTCCAGCAGGCGATCCCCGAGTTCTACGCGCAGGCGGTCATCGAGCACGACGTCGACGTCATCGGCCCGCCCCAGATCGACATCACCGACGGCGAGGAGTCGGGCGACGTCACCTTCTCCGCCGTCGTCGAGACCCGTCCGGTCATTGTCGTGGGCGGTTACAACGGCCTGAAGATCGAGGTCCCCTCGCCCGAGGTGCCCGACTCCGAGGTGTCCGACCAGCTCGACCGCCTCCGTCAGCAGTCGGCCGAGCTCGGCGAGGTCGAGCGTGCCGCCGCCGACGGCGACTACCTGACCGTCGACGTGCACGGCAGCCGTGACGGCGAGGAGCTCGACGGCCTGGTGGCCGACGACTACATCTACCTGGTCGGCTCCGGCGCCATCACCCCCGAGTTCGACGCCCATCTGACCGGCGCCTCGGCCGGCGACACCGTCGAGTTCACCGCCGACCACCCGGACCCCGACGAGGACCCGGTCGACTTCAAGGTGACCGTCAAGGTCGTGAAGGAGCAGGTGCTCCCCGAGGTCACCGACGAGTGGGCCGCCGGGGTCTCCGAGTTCGAGACGTCGGCCGAGCTGGTCGAGGACATCCGGACCCGTCTCGCCGGTGACCGCGAGTCGCAGACCCGTGGCTCGGTCCAGGCCCGTCTGGGCACCGCCCTCGCCGAGCTGGTCGAGGAGGACCCCCCGAACGCCATGGTGTCGGAGGAGATGCAGGGCCGTCTGCAGTCGATGGCCCACCAGCTGTCGCACATGGGCATGCGCCTCGAGGACTACATCCGGATCACCGGCCAGGACCCCGAGGCGTTCACCGAGTCGCTGCGTGAGGCGGCGGTCGAGGCCTCCAAGGTGGACCTGGCCCTGCGCGCCGTCGTGGCCGCCGAGAGCATCGAGGTCTCCGAGGACGAGCTTGACGAGCAGATCGAAAAGATGATCGAAGGCGCCGACCTCACGCTCGAGGAGGCCCGCGAGAACCTGCAGAGCAACGGTCAGCTCTCGGCAGTACGCTCCGAGATTGCCAAGACGAAGGCGGTCGACTGGCTGCTCGAGCGGGCCGAGGTCGTCGACGAGAACGGCAACGCGGTCCCCGCCGAGTTCCTGACGGCCCCGGAGCCGGAACTGGTCCATGACCATGACCACGAGCACGACCATGATCACGACCACGATCATGACCACGACTGACCAACCCGAACCGCAACCAGGAGCACAGGTGGACCTCACCCCGCGGAACTACATGGTTCCCAACGTCATCGAGCAGACGAGCCGCGGCGAGCGGTACTCCGACCTGTTCTCCCGCCTGCT
>CAJANQ010000492.1 GCA_903941145.1 uncultured Actinomycetes bacterium | reverse complement strand
TCGAGGCCGACCGCTGGGTCGAGGCACCTGCACAGATCCGTGACCTCGGGGCCGACCTGGGGCACCCTGCCGGCTACGTGCGTCGTATCGGCCGCTACCCGCTGTGGCGTGCCGGCCCGGCGGTCAAGGCCGACTCCCGCTACGGGGCGGTCGCGGCCGACGACCTGTCACGCATCTGGACGTTCCGGCTCTTCCCCGACGGCACGGGCGAAGGTCTCGGTCCTGACGGGGTCGTGCACCCCAAGTTCCGGGGCTGGAAGGAAGCGCTGCGCGACGACTGAGCCGGGCGGCGTCCGCACGGTCAGTTGCCGTTGACGCTCCAGTGCCACGGCTCGGACGGCAGGTTGAACAGGCCGAACCGGGCCGCGTTGAGCGCCAGCCACTGGTAGCAGGCGGTCCCTCGTGACGAGCAGTTCTTGAAGTCGATCGCCAGGCCGCGTTCGTGCATGGACCGGCCGGGCCGTGCCGTCGGCGGCGAGCACGACGACGACGGTGCGTTGAACACCGAGTCGTAGCTGCCGCCGCAGTGGGCCCGCCGCAGCTCGACCTGCCGGGCGGTGCTGCGGAACGCCCAGCCGTCGAGCATCACGCCGTCCATGGCTGCCGCGAACACCATCGAGGCGGTGCGGTCGGCGATGAGGGGGTGGACCCAGATCGTGGTCGACGGCACGCGGAACATCTCGGACGCCGAGGGGAAGCCGCTGGCGTTCACCGACCACGACCCGTCGACGCCCGTGACGACCGAGATCGCGCCGGAACCCACGGTGGACTCCAGGTTCAGCCGCTGCGAGAGACTGGCGTCGAGCCCCGCCAGCGAGCCGACCTCGGACGACAGGGCCGTCATGGCGATCTGCGCCAGGTCGACTGCCTTCTGGCGGTTGGCGACGTCCTCGAGGACGGCAGCGACCTCGTCGTCGGCCTGTGCCCTGGCGGCGTCCGCCTCGGCCGACGCGTCGTCGGCCACCTGCTCCTGCTGCTCGGCCTTGCGACGGGCCGTCTTGGCCTGGGTCAGCTGGTCCATGGTCACTGCGGCCCGGGCCGACAGCAGCCCACGGGCCACGATTGCTTCCTTGACGCCACCGCTCAGCGCTGCGAGCTGCACCCGCTGCGGCGGGTCGAGGTACATGCCGACCGCAGCGTCGGTCACCCGTGTCCGCAGCCGTCGGTAGGTGGCCTGCGCGGCGTCAGCCTTGGCGCGGGCAGCGTCGACCTGGGCCGCCGCCGTCTGGGCCTTGGTCCGCGCCGCGTTCAGATTGGCCTGAGCCGCAGTCAGCCTGGCGTCAGCCGCTGCCAGTTCGGCGCTCAGGCGTGCTGCCGTCTCCTGGGTGACCTTCAGGGCATCGCCCCGCGACGCGATGGCGGCCGAGATCTTGCGTCGCTGGTCGGCCACCGCGATCGGGTCGACCTTGCGGGGAGCGACGACCGGGAAGGGGACGCCAGGCCGGCGCGGCACGCTGGCCTCGGGGCTGGTCGGCTCCTTCGGAGGCTCCGGAACCTCGGCCCCGTCCTGGCCGCCACCGTCGGCCGGCGGGTCGGGTGCGGGGGCCGACGTCGTCGGCGGGGCGGGGTCCGTGGCGGGAAGCGTCTGTGCGCCCGCCATCGCCGAGGTGCTGAACGCGAGGGACAGCGTGAGCCCGACCACGAGCGCGACGCGACGACGCTCAAAGGCAGTGCGCGCCGTGGATCCCTTGCTCATGAACGATCTGCTCCCCGTCCCAGCAGGTCGGCGGATGGTGGACGCCGGACTGTGGACTGTTCAGGGTAGGCCGAGTTGGCCCCAAAGCCGCGTCGGACACCCCACACATGACAGAACCCCTGCACCGGCAGGGGTCCTGAAGAGAGCGGGTGAGGAGAATCGAACTCCCGTATTCAGCTTGGGAAGCTGATGTTCTACCATTGAACTACACCCGCATGGCCTGCAAACACAGGCATGTGGCCGGTTTCCCCCTCCCAGCGAGTGCGGGGAGTTGCGGGTCGTCCCGACCGGGTCAGAGGGTAGCCGTCGCCCCCTCGGGCGGGCCACACGTAGGTGGTCGGTGAGCGGTTCACTTTTCCCGACGCGGCGCCGGTCATGACGCCTAGCCTCCGTCACGTGGGAAGTGCAGAGGGAGGATCGGAGCCCGACCCGTTCGAACAGCTGCTGGACCCGGCCTTCGCGTCCAGCGCTGTGCACCAGGAGCCGAGCGCAGAGGAGCGCCAGCGGGCGGCGCGCACCGCTGACCTTCAGCGCCGGCTCGCGGCAGAGGACGAGGAGCGGGCGCGTCAGTCGGTCGAGGACCGCAAGGCCGCGAAGCGGTCGGTACGCAAGGAGCGGACCCGCAAGTACGGGGCACTGCTGCTGCTCGTCGCAGTTGTCGGTGGCATCGCGGTCTACATGTCGCGTGGCGACGGCAGCG
>CAJANQ010000491.1 GCA_903941145.1 uncultured Actinomycetes bacterium | reverse complement strand
TCCTGCCCGAGCCCTTCAACTCGACCGTCCCCGTGCCGTTCACCTCGGAGCAGTTCGACGCCCTCGACGCCGAGATCCGCTCGGTGCTCGGCGACCGGCTCATCACCCCCGACGACGTCCGAGGCGACCAGCCCGACCTGCTCGCTGCGGTGACCACCGTGGGCTGGCCGACCGTGGCGGACTCCCGTGGCAAGTTCCTGTTCTTCCTCGACAACGGCGACCGCCGGTCCACCTACCTGCAGGGCCACCCGGGCCTGGCGGGCCGAGTGATGTTCACGAGCTCCGGGTTCGGCCAGCCGGACGGGGTGTTCCTCAAGGTGAACGGCCCGGGCGACGGGTCGTACATCCGGTCGCTCGTCGAGCAGGGGTTCATGGTCCGCACCCGCTCCGACGATGCACCGAGCAATCCCAAGGCCGCCCAGCGCGACATCGCCCTGGCCTCGGGCGCCCAGGTGGTCCACACGGACTTCCCCCGGGGTGAGCTGCAGACGTCGGGCGGGTACGGGGTCGAGTTCCCGACCCGGGTCCAGACCCGCTGCAACCCGGTGGCCACCGGGACCTGCCAGCCGGCGGCGCTCGTCGAGCGCAACCTGGCTCCCTGAACCGTCCGGTCGACGGTCCTCAGGCTCACACGTGGGCCGAACCGCCCACGACGTTGGGTGAACCTGCCCGCACCCTGCGCGCGGGCCTGCAATCTGGCGGTGAAGCGGGTTCAGCGTTCGCTTTACATCTCCTCAGTTTCAGGTACCGTGTCTCCTGTCACGTAGTGGCCGACGACTCTGTCGACGGGTGGTGCGTGCGAACTGGTGAGGGGGGCGGGACACACGTTCCGGCCCATGGCGATCCGCCGGCGGGGCATTCCTCCGTCGTCTGGAGGGAGACAACACAATGACCCGTATTCGTTCAGTTGCAGTCGGGGTCCTGACCCTGGCCGTCATGGGGCTGACAGCTGCCTGTATGCCCCCGACGCCGGGTGGCCGCAGCGTCACCTTCAAGGCGAACTCCGTGACCGTCAACGACAGCCAGGACGAGACCTGTGTCCTCGGCATCTGCGCGAACCGCTCCGACGAGCCGTACGTGTTCAACATCGCCTTCCGCGTGAAGATCGGCGTGCCGAACTCCGCCCAGGCCTACCTCGTCGGCGACCGCAGCAACGCGGTCAACTCCCTGGGCGCCGGCCAGTCGGCCACGCTCACCGGCAACCAGCAGGCAGCCGTCAACTTCGGTGGCATCACCGGCCTCGACGTGACCGACCTGCTCAACCCCGAGAACCACCTCGAGGTCGTGGGTGTCTACACCTGGGCCAACGAGCAGGACACCGTGCCGATCGGCCAGGCTGCGACCGGCACCGCCGCCGTCCTGAAGGACGCCCTCAACTCGACCCTCGCCACGGCGGACCTCAGCAACTTCGACGCCTCGGCGATCGTCAACCTGATCTTCGACAACCTTGGCTCCGCCTTCGGCATCGTCTCGGGCAACATCCCGCTGTTCGGCCTCGGTGACGACAACCTCGGTGGTGCGATCTACGTCGGCATCGGTGCCCAGGGCACCCTCGGCGACCTGATCAACTCGGTGGCGTCCTCGTTCGTCATCCCGAACATCAACATCCCGATCGTGGACCTTCCGCCGGACATCAACGGCGGTGGGCTCTTCACCCTCAACGGCAACAAGACCTTCACCCAGAGCTTCTCCGGCTCGGGCGGTCGCCACACCTACCAGTTCTCGGCCACTCCGGCCTGATAGCGCACGCAGCGAAGGCCCCGGGGCAACCCGGGGCCTTCGTCGCGTCCGGGGTCAGGTTGGAAGGGGGTCAGCCGTCGGCGAGGCGGGCGGCGAGGCCGGAGGCCCGGGCGACCGGACGCTCGACGGCGAACCGGATTGCGTCCTCGGTGGCCACGATCGTGACCTCCTTCTTGGCCCGCGTCACTGCGGTGTAGAGCAGCTCCCGGGTGAGGATGCGCGACGGCGGAGGCGGCAGTGTGATGACCACGTGGCCGAACTCTGAGCCCTGCGACTTGTGGAT
>CAJANQ010000490.1 GCA_903941145.1 uncultured Actinomycetes bacterium | reverse complement strand
GCCGTCTACGCCGACGGTGGGGCACCCGAGCTGGTGAGCAAGGACTTCACCGCGACCGGGGAGTGGCAGGTCGTCACGCTCCGAATGCCGATCCGCAACGCCGGTCACACCAGCCTGCGGACCACCGTCGCCATCTCGACGTCGGGGGTGACGCTCGACATCGACGACGTGACGGTGCAGCAGCTGTCCTGGCAGACCTTCAGCGACGCCGGTGGTACCGCCAGCCAGCAGATCGTGACCGATGGCGCGGGTGCGCAGTCGGGCAGCGGCTACCTGCAGCTGACCAACACCGGCTCGTCGAAGGGTGCGACCTACTCCGACGACCCGGTCTCGGTGACGTCTGGGACGACCAAGCGCCTCTCGGCCTGGGTCCGCTCACCAACGGGGCAGCCCGTGTCGGGGTCGCTCTACGCCCAGACCTACGGTGGCCAGGGCACGAGCGACGTCAGCTTTGTGGGCTTCACCGTGAGCGGCACCGAGTGGAAGCAGGTCTCGGTCGCGCTGCCGATCACCAACAGCACCAACACGACCCTCCGGCAAGAGATCGACACCTTCACGCAGGGCGTCCCGCTCGACATCGACACCGTCGCGTTCCTCGACGACGGCGCCGAGGCGCCCGACGGCATCACTACGCCGTTGCCGCACCCCGAGTCGGGCTACAGCTACCTGTGGGACGACGCGTTCGGGATCCCCGGTGCGCACCTGTGGGGCATGACGGCGCAGATCGAGTTCGTCAACGGGAAGCCGGGGCTCGGTGTCGGCGCCACCATCTACATGGACCCGACCAAGGCGCCTGGGGTCCTGGTGGGGACCGAGTGGCTCAAGGGCGACATGGCCCTCAACATCAGCCGGGCCGAGCCGTGCTTCTCGTTCGGGTTCGACGCAGGCAACAGTGGCACCGCCATCCAGATCAAGGGCGGGGTGTTCACCACCACGAAGTTCCAGCTGAACGTCGCCACCAAGGGCTGTGAGATCGGCGACTACGTCGTGGCGCCCGGTGCGACCCTGGCGTTCGACACGTCGCTCGGCGACTCGCCGGTCCACTTCGACCTCGAGATCGGCCTCGACCCGGAGACCGGGCCGACCTTCTACGCGGACGTGGCCATCAACAACCTGAAGCTGGCCGGCACGCTCTACAAGACGATGCAGCTGACCGTCGACGTCGCCGCGGACCACGCGGACGTCACGTTCGTCGGTGACTTCTCGACCTCGTTGGGCGACTTCTACGGGGACTTCGACTTCTCGGTCAACGGCGACCGGCTCCACATGGCCGGGCTCGTGTCGCTGTCGGACTGGCGTCTGGTCGGCGGGACGATGGATATCTCGTCGTTCAGCTACTCGATGGAGTTTGACGTCGGGTTCGAGTCCGGTGCGTGCGCCAGCTTCTCGTCGTCGGTCAACGGTGACATGTCGATGGGCGGCAAGTCGTACGTGTTCAACGGCAACCTGCGGTTCGAGTGCGGGACCCTCAAGGTCCTGCACCTGCAGTTCAACTACCTGCACCGCTCGGTCTCGTACCTCTTCGCCCTGGACTACAACAGCTCGACCAAGGTCCTGGCCGGCGGGGCGGCGTTCAACTTCGAGCGCACCACGTCCTGGAAGTTCCTGGGCAAGAAGTACAAGCGGCACCCCAAGATGGCGATCGCCCTTGCGTTCTCCATGAAGGTCGACAACCCGAGCGCCGCCTCGCTGACGCTCGGCGGCACGGTCTCGGTGTCGGGCGGCAGCGGGTCCATCGAGTGCTCATTC
>CAJANQ010000489.1 GCA_903941145.1 uncultured Actinomycetes bacterium | reverse complement strand
AGCAGACGCAGGTCGGCCTCGGACCAGTCGTGGAAGGACCGGCGCAGCGACTCCCTGGTGTACGGGTAGGTGCCCTCGCGGTGCGGGTAGTCGGAGCCCCACATGAACCGGTCGACACCCAGGTCGTGCATCATCGCCGCCTCGCCCGGGGGCGGGAACGACGCGCCGACGTAGCAGTTGGTGGCGAACACCTCGGACGGGCGCTTCTCGAGCTTGAGCGCAGCAGGGCCGAGCTCGCCGAACTTCCCGGCCGCCATGGCGTCGTGCAGGTAGTCCATCTGCTCGATCGCAGCGCCGAGCCACCCGGTGCCCTGCTCGGTCATGACGAACACCAGGTCGGGGAACCGGTCGAAGACGCCCGACATGATCAGGTGGCCGAGGGCGCGGTTGGCGAAGAACCCGGCCTCCATCATGTAGATCACGACCGATGACGGGTACGCCCCGAAGTCGGGCATGCCGCTGCCGCCGCCGTGGTGCGTGACGGGCAGGCCCAGCTCGACGCACGTGGCCCAGAGCTTGTCGTAGGTGGGGGAGTAGAGCGGCTCGATGCCGGGGGTGTCGGGCGAGACGCCCGGGAGGAGCACGCCCTTCATGCCGTGCTCCTTGCCCCACCGGACCTCTTCGATGGCGTGGTCCACGTCGTTGAGCAGGATCTGCACCTGTCCGACGCGCTCGTTGGGGCGCTGCGACACGAAGTCGGCCAGCCAGCGGTTGTGGGCCTGGATGCCGGCCCGGCGCAGCTCGTAGTCCTCGGGCGTGGTCGGCGCTGGCGCGATGACGACACCGGTCGGGAAGAACGGCGGCACCGTGTTGGGGAACAGCACCTCGGCCACGATGCCGTCGGCGCGCAGCTCGGTGGTGCGGCGCTCGTCGTCCCAGTTGCGGGTCCGGCCGTCGTCCTGCAGGTCCCGGAACGGGTTCTTGTACTCGCCGCGCCAGTCGTCGAACCGCTGGCGGAACGCCGGGTCGAGGTACTCGCGGTAGGTGGCGTGGTTGCCGCCGGCGTGGCAGTCCGACGAGACGACCGTGTAGCGGGGGCTGTCCGTCGTGGACGTGGTGGTGGACATGTGCGACCTCCTGTTGGAGAGGGACGCTATGCCGTCAGAACGGGCCCGGCCTAGGCGGTGCTGGATGGGAGCGGACCAGAGGACCGTCACTAGAGTCCGCCGCATGACGACCGACCTCACCAACCTTCCGCAGCGCTTCCAGGGCAAGGTCGCCCTCATCACCGGCGCCGGCTCCGGCATCGGCCGCGCCGTGGCCCAGCGCCTTGCCGCCGAGGGCGCCTCGGTCTTCGCCCACGACATCAACGGCGAGGCCCTCGAGGAGACCGCGCAGCTGGTGCGCGACGCCGGCGGGACCATCGCCACGCGGGTCGGCAGCATCGCCGAGCGTGACGAGTGCTTCGCCACCGTCGCGGCCGCCGTCGCCGAGTTCGGCAAGCTCGACGTGCTGGGCAACGTGGCCGGGATCTCCCGCGCGCAGCACTTCACCGAGATCGACGAGGAGTCCTACCGCCGGCTGTTCGCCGTGAACGTCGACGGCCCGTTCTTCCTGTGCCAGGCCGCCGTGCCGCACCTGCTCGAGTCGTCCGGCAACATCGTGAACATCGCCTCCAACGCCGGCCTGATGGGGACGCCGTACACGGTCGACTACTCGATGAACAAGGGTGCCGTGGTCCAGCTGACCAAGTCGCTGGCCATGGAGTACGGCAAGAGCACCATGCGGGTGAACGCCATCGCACCCGGCGGCATCATCTCCACGCTCACCAGGCAGTTCTCCATGCCCGGCGACGTCGACATGGACCTCATGGCCCCGCTCATGGGCCACCGTGGCATGGGTGTGCCCGAGGACATCTCGGTGCTGTTCGCGCTCGTCGCGTCGGACGAGGCGGTCAACATCCATGGCGCGATCTTCTCGAGCGACCGCGGCCTCACCGCGTCCTGAGCGCTTCCTGAACGCCGTGTGAACGACCGTCGGCCACGGCCGCGGCAGACTGACCCCCTGACAAGGGGGACCGCATGAGCGACCAGCCAGAGTTCGACCCGACCGACGCGCGCCCACAGGCGTCCCGCACCGACCCCGAGGTCCTGCGGACCAAGCTCGAGGCCTGGCTGCGGGCGCGCCCGGACGTCGCCGACGACGCGGTCGTGCAGAACCTGCAGGTGCCCGACGGCAACGGCATGTCGTCGGAGACGATGCTCTTCGAGCTCGCCCACGGCGGACAGGTCGAGCACCTCGTCGCCCGCGTGGCGCCGACGCTGGGGTCGGTCCCGGTCTTCCCCGACTACGACATGGGCATGCAGTTCCACGTCATGCAGGAGGTGGTCGGCGCCGTCCCGGTGCCCGCCGTCCGCTGGCTCGAGGAGGACACCGCGGCCGTGGGCTCGGCGTTCTTCGTGATGGACCGCGTCGAGGGCCGGGTGCCGCCGGACGTCATGCCGTACAACTTCGGCATGGACTCGTGGGTGTACGACGCGTCCCCCGAGGAGCAGCAGCACCTGCAGGAGAGGTCGGTCGAGGTCCTGGCCGCGCTGCACGCCCTCCCGGTCGAGCGCTTCTCGTTCCTCGACGACACGCCCGAGGGTGCGGACGCCGCCGAGCGCTCGGCCCTGCGCCGCCACGTCGACGCCACCCGCGGCTTCTACGAGTGGGTCGTGGCCGACCAGCAGGGGTCGCCGCTCATCGAGCGTGCCTTCGACTGGCTCGAGGACAACTGGCCGGCGGACGAGGGCGAGACGGTGCTCAGTTGGGGCGACTCGCGCATCGGCAACATGATGTTCGACGGGTTCGACCCGGTCGCCGTGCTCGACTGGGAGATGGCGTCGCTCGGCCCGCGTGAGGTCGACCTGGCCTGGATGGTGTTCCTCCACCGCTTCTTCGAGGAGGTGGCGTGGAAGATGGAGCTGCCCGGCATGCGGCACTTCATGCACGCCCCTGACGTGGTCGCCCACTACGAGCAGGTGACCGGCCACACGGTCCAGAACTTCGAGTGGCACACCACCTACGCGGCGCTGCGCCACGCGGCGATCATGTACCGGGTGGCGGTGCGGTCGATCACGTTCGGCCAGGGCGAGTGGCCCGCCGACGTGGACGACCTGATCATGCACCGGGCCGCGCTCGAACAGCTGCTCGACGGCACCTACGAGCCGTAGGACGGAACTCGCTCCGCGCCGAGCGCTGACGGCTTCACCGACTTCCTCTGCGTACTAGTTCGATTTCGACCTACATGATGTCGAAATCGAACTAGTACGAAGCAGGGGGGTGGGGTCGCAAGTTGGGGTCGCAAGGTTGCGACCCAGTTGTGCGACCCAGTTGACGGTGCGGGCCGGTTGGTTCCGGCCCGGCCGGTCAGAGCTT
>CAJANQ010000488.1 GCA_903941145.1 uncultured Actinomycetes bacterium | reverse complement strand
GACGCGGTCGCGCCGCGCCGGGCCCACGCGGCGGTCGTCGACGGCGAGCGCGTGGGTGCTGCGATCGGTCCGTCCGTCCGGATCCCGGTCGGCGGAGGACCGGTACGGTGAGTGCCGTGCCCGCCCGTTCGACCTCCGACGTGCCGTCGCGGATCGCCGTGGTGCCCGTGCGCGCCGGTGCGCTGCCGGCCGGCGGTGCCGAGGCCGTCGCCGAGGCCGGTGGCCGCGTGGTGCTTGTCGGCGAGGGCGCGACGGACGCCGCAGCCAGCCTGGCCGGCGTGGCGACCGAGGTCTGGGCATGGGACACCCCCGGCTACCTGCCCGCAGCATGGGCCGGGCCGCTCGCGGCCGAGGTCGGCGACGAGGACCTGGTCGTGCTGCCCGCCTCGCCCGACGGACGTGACCTGGCGCCTCGCCTGGCCGCGGAGCTGGCCCGTCCGCTCCTGGCGGGAGCGATCGAGGTGCGTGACGACTCGGTCACGTGTGCCGTCCACGGCGGCGCCGCGACCTGCCGTCACCACGTCGGCGGTCCGGCCGTGGTGACCCTGCAGCCGGGCGTGACCGGGATCGGCGCCCACGCCCACGGCGACGCGCCGGCGGTCACCGTGCTGGACCTGCAGACGGCAGACGCCCGAGACGCGCAGGTCGTCGAGGTACACGCACCGGACGTCGCCACGATGGACCTGGCCGAGGCGCCGCGGATCCTGGGCGGCGGCGCCGGTCTGGACTCGCCCGAGCGGTTCGCCCAGCTGGCACAGGTGGCGACGGCGCTCGGGGCCTCGACCGGCGCGACCCGTGTGGTCACCGACCGCGGCTGGGTCCCGCACACCCGTCAGATCGGGACGACCGGCGTGGTGGTCGACCCGCAGCTCTACCTGGCGTTCGGCATCTCCGGCGCCGTGCAGCACACCGCCGGCCTGGGCGACCCTGACCACATGGTCACGGTCAACACCGACCCGCACTGCCCCATGATGTCGATGGCCGACCTGGCGGTGGTGGCCGACGCCAACGAGGTGGTCGCCGAGCTGGCGAAGCTCCTGGCCGGGGAGACCGGGCAGTGAGCAACGTCTCGACCGCCGAGTTCGGCGCCCCTGACTTCGACGCCATCGTGGTGGGTGCCGGTCCCGCCGGCGCCGCTGCGGCGCTGGAACTTGCCCGCGCCGGCCGCAAGGTCTGCCTGGTAGAGCGCGGCCCGTTCCCCGGCTCCAAGAACATGTACGGCGGCGTGGTCTACGGCCGCATCCTGGACACGCTCCTGCCCAACTGGTGGGAGGAGGCGCCGGTCCAGCGCTGGGTGACGCGTCGCCAGACGATGATCCTCACCGAGACGGCGGCCACCACGCTCGACGTCCGCAACGAGGCGTGGGGGAGGCCGCCCTACAACGGCGCGACGGCGTACCGGCCCGACTTCGACTCGTGGCTGGCCCAGAAGGCGGTCGACGCCGGGGCGGTGCTGGTGTGCTCGACCACCGTGACCGGCCTGTTGCGCAAGGACGGCCTGGCCGACGGCCCCGTCGTGGGCGTGCGCACCGACCGGCCCGACGGCGACCTGACCGCCAAGGTGGTGATCGCGTGCGACGGCGTGAACTCGTTCCTGGCCAAGGAGGCGGGCCTCTACCCGGAGGTGGACCCGGCCAACTACACGGTCGGCGTGAAGGAGACGATCGCGCTGCCCCGCGAGGTCATCGACGAGCGCTTCGGCGTGCGGGGCGACCACGGTGTCGACATCGAGATCCTGGGCTGCACGGGCGACATCCCCGGCGGCGGGTTCGTCTACACCAACACCGACACCGTGGCGGTCGGCCTGGTGCTGTCGCTGCCCGCCCTCGCCAAGGGCGAGCTGCGGCCGGAGCAGCTCCTGGCCCGGCTCAAGGCCCACCCGGCGGTGGCGCCGCTCGTCGAGGGCGGCGACGTGAAGGAGTACTCGGCGCACGTGATCCCCGAGGCCGGCTTCGACATGATGCCGGAGCTGATCGGCGACGGGATCCTGGTCGCTGGCGACGCTGCGGCCATGTGCCTGGCGGCGGGCATCTGGCTCGAGGGCGTGAACTTTGCGATCGGCTCCGGCGCAGCGGCCGGCCGGGCCGCAGCCCGGGCGGTCCAGCGCAACGACACCTCCGCTGCCGGCCTGGAGGGCTACCGATCGCGGCTCGAGTCGAGCTTCGTGCTGGCCGACCACCGGCGGCTCCGTGACGCACCGCACCTGGTGATGGGCGAGCTGGCCCAGCAGAAGATGCCGCGGATCGTGAACGGGGTCATGGAGGACCTGTTCACCGTCACGAACCCGGACCCCAAGCCGCGGCTGCGCGCCGTCGTGCGGAAGCAGATGAAGCGCCACGGCGTGAAGTGGCGCGACGCGGTCAAGGACGGCCTGCGCGCCGCACGGACCTTCGGATAGGACTGGCACACCGATGGCTGAACCGACCCACTACCCGGAGCTGAGCTTCGAGTCCCGCATGGACTCGGTGGAGTTCCGCATCGCCGAACAGGCCCACATCGTCGTCGACGACCGGATCTGCGCCGACTGCTCGACGCGGGGCTGCGTGGTGGCCTGCCCGGCCAACCTGTTCGTGCCGACCGCGGCCGGCGGCATCCTGTTCAACTACGAGCAGTGCTTCGAGTGCGGCACCTGCTACCTGGTGTGCAACGAGGAAGGTGCGATCAGCTGGTCGTACCCCGAGGGCGGGCACGGCGTCGTGTTCCACCGGTCGTGACGGTCCGCTGATGCTCGTCGCCGCGTGCGTGAAGTGGGCCGACCTGCGTCCAGAGGTCGATCCCGTGCACGGCACGGTTCGGTCCACCGGCCGGTCCGACGGGTTCTCCGAGGCCGACCGTGCTGCGGTCGAGGTGGCCCTGGACCTGGCCGACCAGTGGGGGGCCGAGGTCGCCGTCGTGTGCGCCGGTGCCGAGTCCGCCGAGGCCGGCCTGCGTGAGCTGCAGGCCGCCGGCGTCGGTCGGGCTGTGCGCGTGGACCTGCCGGCGGGCCAGCCCTCGGAGGCGGTCGCCGCGTCGCTCGCCCCGGTGCTCTCGGCCCTGCTCGACGCCGCCGTCGTGGTGTGCGGCGACTACAGCGCCGACCGCGGCTCCGGCTCCGTGCCTGCCTACCTGGCCCACCTGCTCGGCGCCGAGCAGGCGCTCGGTCTGGTGGGCGTCGTTGCCGACGGCGAGGGCCGGGTCGCCGGTGTCCGCCGCCTGGACGGCGGCCGTCGTGAGGACCTGGTCGCCACCGCACCGGCCGTGCTGTCGGTCGAGGGGTCCGTCGCCACGCTGCGCCGCGCCTCGCTGGCCGCGACGCTGGGCGCCAACGTCGCGCAGGTGGAGGTCGTCCCCGGCCGCCCCGACCCCCGGGCCGAACAGCCCCGCACCGAGCCGTGGCGGCCCCGTGCCCGGAGTGTGCCTGCCCCGAGCGGTGCCGACGCCCTCGAGCGGGTCGTGCAGCTGACCGGTGCGT
>CAJANQ010000487.1 GCA_903941145.1 uncultured Actinomycetes bacterium | reverse complement strand
CCGCCGTGAATTCATCGGGGGGCGCCCGGCGGACGAGCCTGGTCACGGGCGCGAACACCGGAATTGGACGGGTCACGGCGACCGAGCTCGCGCGTCGCGGCGACCGCGTCATCCTGGCGTGCCGCTCCGAGGCCAAGACCCGGCCCGTCATCCGGGAGATCGTCGCCGAGACTGGCAACGAGGCGGTCGAGTTCCTGCCGCTCGACCTGGGCGACCTGAAGTCCGCACGCCGGGCCGCCGACTCGCTCAACGAGCGCGGCAACCCGATCGACGTGCTGGTCGCCAACGCCGGGCTGGCCGGCCAGCGCGGCCAGACCCGTCAGGGGTTCGAGCTCGCGTTCGGTACCAACCACATGGGCCACTTCGCGTTCGTGACCGGGGTGCTCGACCTGCTCCGGGCCGGCACGGACTCGCGGCTCGTGGTCGTCTCGAGCGACGCCCACTACGACGCCAAGGGCATCGACCTCGGACGGGTCCGTGGCCGGACCCGCACGGTCACCGGCCTGCGCGAGTACGCCACGTCCAAGCTCGCCAACGTGCTCTTTGCCCAGGAGGTGGCGCGCCGGGTCCCGGACGAGGAGCTCTGGGTCGGCGCGGTACATCCTGGCGTGATCGCCACCGACGTCTGGCGCGGCGTGCCGCGTCCCGCCCGCCCGGCGCTGCGCAAGGTCCTCAAGATGAAGCCGCCGGCCGAGGGCGCCACGACGTCGCTGACGTGCGCAACCTCCGACGTCTGGGCGGACCGCAGCGGCGGGTACTTCTCGGAGAACGAGCCCAAGGACCCGAGCCCGGTGGCGACGCCCGAACTGGCAGCCCGGCTGTGGGACTACTCCCAGGAGTGGCTCGCCGGCGCCTGAGCCGGACGACCACCCCGGAAGGTCAGAACGGCAGCAGGTCCGACTGCAGTGCCAGCAGCTCGTCGAACATCTTCCGGCACGCCGCCTCGTCGGCCGGCGAGTTCGGGTCCTCCTTGAGCGCCTCGAACGCGAGCGCCGGGTCGCGCTGCAGCGCCGCGTCGACGACCTTGTCCTGCAGGTCGACCTGGGTACCGATCCACCCGGCGAGCGGCTCGCCGAGCGCCGGCATCTGCTCCGGATGGATGCCGTCGCCGTCCACGGTGGCGCCCACCTCGACGATGGCGCCGTCCTTCACGTCCGGGATGTAGCCCCGGTTCGGCACGTTGACCGCCATGATCCGGGTCGGCTCGCCCGTCCACATCGCGGCGATGATCGGGACGACCTCCTCGTGGCTGTGGCCCATGGCCTGCAGCGGGATCGGCACCTTGGTGGTCGCGGCCCACGTCGCCAGTCGCTCGCCCTTGAGGCTCACCGGCTCGTGGAAGTCGAGCGGGACTGGGTGCCAGTCGGTGACGTCGAGGGCGAAGTCGACGTACTCGCCGATGTGGCTGTCCACCGAGCACGGCACCAGCCCGTAGGTGCGCACCATGTGCACGACGAGTGGCGAGTAGTTGAACTCGACGACCGACCCGCCGACGGTGCCCGAGCCCAGTCGCTGCATGACCTTCTTGGTGCGGTCCGAGTAGTCGAAGAAGCCCTTGTCGAAGAACGACCGGATCCTGGGCAGCAGGTCCTCGCCGGTGCGACGGTTCCGGAACTCGGTGAAGAACGTGAAGTGGTTGATGCCCGAGGCCTTGGCGTCGATGTCCTTGGCGTTCACCCGGAGCCGGCGCGACAGCCGGTAGACGCCCATCGGCATCTCGTGGCACATGCCGACGTTGCGGACCTTGGTGCCCTTGTTGATGGCCAGGGTCACGCGGCTCATGGGGTTGGAGAGGTTCAGCAGGAACGCGTCGGGGCAGTACTCCTCGATGCTGCGGCAGATGCTGAGCGTGTTGTTGATGCTGCGCAGCGAGTGGAACACGGCGCCCGGGCCGCCGTTCTCACCCGTGATCTGCGTCGCCCCGTACTTGTTGGGGATCTCGTAGTCCTGGCGCCACGACTCGAAGCGGCGGAACTCGGCGCTCGAGATGACGTAGTCGGCGCCGCCGAGCGCGGTCGCGGGGTCCGTGCTGTAGTCGACGACGATCGGCGAGCCCGCTGCGGCGTTCATCTTGCAGGCGAACTGGAACGCACGCTGCAGGCGCTCGGCGTTCACGTCGTGGAGGACCAGACGGGCGCCCGCCAAGGACTTCGTATGGACGATGTCGTTGACCATCGCGGGGCCGAACGACATGCCGCCGGCGCCGACGAGGGTGATCTTGGGTGCGTTCATGTGTGTGCTCCTGGGTGCGTCGGGCCGGGGGTGCAGGTCAGTCGACCTCGCCGGTGGTCAGCAGCTGCTGGAACCACCGGT
>CAJANQ010000486.1 GCA_903941145.1 uncultured Actinomycetes bacterium | reverse complement strand
GTCGACCAAGCGCGCCGTCGAGTCGATCAGCGAGTCCCTCCAGTCCGAGGCCGCCGAGTACGGCATCCGTGTCGTGCTCATCGAGGCCGGCACGATCCTGACCCCGATCTGGGGCAAGTCCGAGACCCCGCCCGACGACACGGCATACCCCCGTGCCCGTGACCTGTTGCTCAGCGTGCTGATGCACAACCTGACCACCACCGGCGTCCCGGCCGAGACCGTGGCCGAGGCCATCGCCGAGTCGGTGGCCGACCCGGCGCCGACGTTCCGCCGCCTGGTCGGCGACGCCGACGTGCTGGCCGGCATGCGGGCGCGCCACACCGACGAAGAGGTGCTCGGGGTGTTCTTCCTGGAGCCCGACGAGCTCAGGGCGCGCTACGCCGAGCTCAGCGGCGTCGACTACTGGGGCTGACCCGCCTCCCCGTCGAACGGCACCACCTCTAGCGTGGTCGCCGTGCACCAGGGGAGGACGACCCGTGTCCGTCGGGCCGCAGCTGCAGCCGCAGGACTGCTCGCGCTCGCGGGACCGACCGCGTGCGTCGGCGGGGACGACCAGCCCGAGTGGGCCGTCACGTCCACGACCGGCCGTCCGGCCACCACGTCGGCCCCGGTCACCACCACGACCAGCTCGTCGACCTTCCTTCCGCCACCCACCACCCTGCCGGCACCTCCCGCCCCAGCGGCTCCCGGCGCGTTCACCGCACCGAGACCGGCCGGCCCGGTCACACTGCCCAGCGAGCCCGGGCTGGCCCCGGTGGTCAGCAGGGTCCCCACTACCGACCGGGTCATCTTCCTGACCATCGACGACGGCATCTGGAGAGTGCCCGGTGCGTTGGAGAAGCTGCACGAGCTCGGCATCCCGTTCACGTCCTTCCTGACGCTCCCGTACGCCAGGGAGGACCAGGGCTACTGGAAACGGTCGCTCGAGCTGGGTGGGCGGATCGAGAGCCACACGACCAACCACCCGGACCTGAAGAAGGTCTCGCCCTCCCGCACGATCCTCGAGGTCTGCAGCACCCGCCAGCCGTTCCTCGAGATGTTCGGCCAGCCCCAGCTGCTGTTCCGGCCGCCGTACGGGAACGTGACGGAGATGGTCCGAAGGGCCGCCGCAGGTTGCGGCTTCCGGGCCGTCGTCCTGTGGAAGGGCTCGCTCAACAACGGGGTGCTCGCCCTGCAGGACGGCCGCCTGAACCCGGGCGACATCATCCTCATGCACTACCGCCCACAGGCGTTCGCCGACATTCAGGCCGTCGCGCTCACCGCCGCAGCACAAGGGTTCAAGTTCGGGCTGCTCGAGGACTACCTCGTCGGCCCCCTGACCTAGCTGGCGAGTCGTTCCGCCCCTGACGGCCACCAGGTTCCCGCCGACGGGCCACCGTTGCAGGTGCCGTCGCTCTCTCCCGGCTGCTTGACCCACAGCTCCGCCACCAGGCGCTCACTGGCCGTGTTGAACGTGGGTTCGGGGCCCAGTCGGGCGCCCGACGGATTGCACCACTCGCCCTTCGGCACGTCGCCGCCGGACCGGGAGGTATCGACGACGAAGTCCTTGTCCAGCTGGTCCGACAGCTCCTCGCCGTAGGCGCGTACCTGGCCGAGGGGCACAAAGTTGGACACGTTGAGCGCCACACCGTCGGCGTCGGCCACTCCGTAGTCGCGGAGCCGGCCCACCATGTCGTCGACGCTGCGCCACCCAGGATGGCCGGCGTCCAGGTAGGTGCGCACCGAGGAGTTGCGCCCGAGGATGCGGACCGCCTCGGCGACGAGCGCCGGATCGCCGCAGTCCTGGGCCGCGGCATCTGGCTCCACGACCACGATGGACTGCACCGCAGCCAGCTGCTTCGAGAGCCGGGTCACCGCGCCGAGGTACTGGTCGCGTCCAGATGCGGTGTTGGAGGACGAGTAGCCGCCGCAGTCCCGCTGCGGCCGCATGTACAGGACGAACACCGGGACCGTCGCCGTGGCGCTCGCCCGGGACAGCGTCGACGACACGGCACCCGTGGCGGTTGCGGGGTTCGTGAGCCACACCGCCGTCGGTTCGTCGGAGATTGCCGTCGGAGCGTTGGACGGGGCCGACGTCGTCGGGGTCAGTCGCTTGCCGATGAACGGCCGGCTGGAACTGCTGAGGTGGTCGATGTCGATCGTGCAGCCGGCGGGGTCGATCGTGACGTCCCGCACCGAGTCGCCCAGCACCTGGTTGGACCACTTCGGTCCGACCCGGCGCGACGACGTCCGACCGTCCGTCGTAACCCGCACTCCCGCGTCGCAGCTGCCGTCGCTCCTCCAGCGGACCCACAGCCGTCGCCCGCCCCAGTTCTCGCCCACCGGCGTCGAGATCCCTGACTGGTAGCTCCCGCCCGACGCGTCGACGTCCTTCACGGAACTACCACTCTGGGTGAGAGAGGACTCTGGGGCGTCTGCCGGCATGCGGCAGGAGGAAGCAACTGTCACCACCAGGGTGACTGCGGCGACGACGAGCGTCCGACGGCGGCGCTGACTCGTTCCTTTCATGAGGTAGTTGTACCTATTGCAGGCCTGTCTGCCAAGTGCTGTCGGCGATTTTGGGCCCAGGTTGGGCCGTTCGGCCTACCGAATCCGAACCCGCTGGTGGGGTGACCCCCTAGGAAGTCACTTTCTTGACCGCCACAGTGAGTGGGCGAACGAGGTTCTAGAACCTTTGTTCACTCGCCCAACTGATCGACGACACCACCGAGGAATCATGCTGACGCAGAACAAGGTCCGGGGCACCCGGGCACGAAGCGACCGCTGGACGCAGCAGGACGGCGAGCCCGAGCGGGCAGAGATCGAGGTGCTGGGTCCTGAGCCAGAGACCGAGCAGCAGCCGACGATCGTGGCGCTCGTGCCGGCCCACAACGAGGCGGACGTCATCGCCGACTGCCTCAACTCGATCCTCGCCCAGACGCGGGTCCCCGACCTGGTGGTCGTGATTGCCGACAACTGCACCGACGCCACGGCGGACATCGCCAGGGAGTTCGGCGGCCCCGTCGTCGTGATGGAGACCGAGGACAACGACCTGCGGAAGGTCGGCGCACTCTCCCAGGCATGGGTCCGCTTCGGGCAGGACGCCCCCTACGTCCTTGGCGTCGACGCCGACACCAAGCTGGCGCCGGGGTGCGTCGAACAGCTCTTCAAGGAGATGGAGTCGAACGAGAACGCCGGCGGCATCATGGCCCGCTACACGTTCCACCAGAGCGAGGCGAAGGGTCTGGTCGCCAACTACCTGCTGCGCCAGCAGCGCATGGAGTTCGCCGGGTGGACCATGGACCTCCTCCGGAGGGACGGCGCCACCTACGTGCTCGGGGGCCAGGCCACCTTGTTCCGTGGCGACACGATGCGCCAGGTCGTGAAGGACCTTCGCCGGCCGGCTCCGTGGTCGACCGCGAGCGAGGTCGAGGACATGGAGCTGACCTGGCGCTTCAACGACCTGGGCTGGGACACGCTCTGCTCGCACCAGGCCCGGGCGTACATCGGCCCGATGTACACGTTCAAGACGATCTGGGCCCAGCGCCGCAAGTGGGGCACCGGCATCATCCACCTGCTCCGCGCGAACGGGTTCCGCAAGCACACCTCACACCCGTGGCGGCTCCAGGCGAAGATGCTGCTCGACACGTCCATCCGGTTGCTGTTTGTCATGCTCCTCACCATCTCGTTGCATCGCAACTCATGGGTGTGGAGCTGGATCTGGATCATTCCGCCGCTGACGGCGTCGGTGCTGAACTTCCGGATCGCCCGACGCATGCCGGACAGGACCGTCAAGGACGTGGTGTCCGCCGTGCTGCTCGTCCCCGGCGAGATCTACCTCATGTTCTCGATCGCCGTGTGGCTCACCTGCTGGGCGAACGTCCTGCTTGGGATCCAGCGCGACGGCTGGTCCGCCCAGTACCGGGCTGAAGGAAAGGCATAACCCATGTTGCTCGCCGCCGAAGGCTTCTTCGAGTGGGTCCAGGAGTTCTACGCCCTCAACATCGACCGCTGGGTCGCTACCGGCTGGTTCCTCCTCGGCTTCCTCACCGTCACCGCCACCATCGCAATGTTCCTCAAGATTCTGAAGTCCAACAAGGAGATCCACCCATGAACCGCCAGAAGTACCGCACACTGCGCGCCGCGGGCATCACCACCGTCGCCCTTGCGCTCGGAGCAACCGCGGTCACGGGCTGCTCCATGCCGAAGGCCGGCGCTGCGTCGAAGACGTCGAGCCAGGACCCCGCTGCTACCGCTGGGGCTGAGTCTGCCCCTGGCGACAGCGGCTACTCCGACGGCACGCCGACCTCCAGCTCAGGCTCGCGGTCCAGCTTCAACGTCGTCGAGCGCGACGACTCGTCCATCGCCGTGGTCCGCGCGGTCTCGGCCACGCTCAAGCCCGCCGGGGACGACCTCTGGACCGTCGAGCTCAGCGGTCTGGAACCGAACGTCACACGGATGATCGGCACCAACACCAGCCCGGCCAGCACCGCCGACTTCTTCGCCGACGACGAGGAGATCAAGCTGCGGGTCGGCACGGCGAACGCCGTCCTGAGCGGAACCTCCGACGGCAGGTCCGACCACAACCTCATCATGTCCGTCAGCTCCCCCGAGCTGCCCGAGCCCACGACTGCAACGTTCGAAGGCTCGAGCATCACCTCCGGTCGGATCGACCGGGCCCTTGCCAGGAAGGCGTCGGTGCCGCTGGGCGACGACGGCTCGACCGGCCGAGGTGCCGAGTCGCTCGCCGACGAGCCAGTCGAGCCGTTCGTGCTCAGCGACGTCGAGCTCTTCATCGGCCTTGACCCTGCTGTCGCCGTCGACAACTGCGTCATTGCGCCGCAGACGCCGTGCCCGGACAGCGACCTGTTCCAGTCGAACCTGGTGGACAAGGACCTCCACCGGGCCGACCTGGAGGGCTCCAACCTGGCGATGTCGACCCTGACCGGGACCGACTTCTCCGAGGCCCGCATGAACCGTGTCCAGATGTTCCGGAGCGACCTCACCGGCGCCAAGTTCACCGAGGCCAACCTCCAGGGTGCCGACATGCACCAGTCGACGCTGACCAACGCCGACCTCTCGGACATCGACGGGAAGTTCATCAACCTCTTCCGTGCCGAGCTCGGCGGGGCCAACCTGAAGGGGGCCGATCTCTCTGACGGCAACCTGTCCCAGGTGGTGGGAGCGTCGCTGCAGCTGGCCGGGGCCAACCTGTCCCACGCCACACTCGCAGGCGCCGACCTGCGGAACTCCGACCTCAGCGGGGCGGACCTCTCCTACGCCAACCTTGCGGGGACCAACCTTGCGGGGGCCAACCTCACCGGGGCGAACCTCGAGGGCACCATGCTCTGGCAGTCGGCGATCAACGACGCCAACCTGACTGCGGTCCGGTGGAACCAGACCACCTGTCCTGACGGGACCATCACCCAGGTCACCAACAAGGGTTCGGACAAGAAGCCGGCGATCGTCACGGGGTGCAGCGCCATCTTCATCCCGGCGGACGTCGTCAGCGAGCTCCTCGGACCTCGAGCAACTGCCGGTCCTCGGAAGCTGCCCTACAACTAGTCGGCATCAGCAGCCGGCCAGGACTGCGCCGCTGAGTGCCGGTTCCCACCGGAGCACCGTGGCAGGAACGCACAGGTCGGGCGGGGTTGACAACGACGTCCCCCGCTCGACTCGTGCCCGGGTCCACACCCAGCGTTGCCGGTCCACCGGGTTCGACCAGAGGTCGGGCCCCAGGTCGGCTCGACAGACCGACATCGTCAACGACCACAGTCCGGAGCCTCCATGGGAACCGCAGGACAACGACCTCGTCTAGGGTCTGCCGCAGTCCAACGGCGGGGAGCCAACGACATGGCGGCGATTCTTGATCCAGCACTCATCGGCGGCGCTGCGGTAGCTGCCGGAGGCATCGTGGTTGCGCTCGGCATTCTGGGCGTCGCCACCGCCATCGACCGGTTCCCCTCGGTGCAGCGGCGTCTTGCACCCAACTACTACGACACCTCCCCCCGGGAGCTCACAGAGCGCCAGGCGCGTCGGGTCCGAGCGGCTGCCGCCGCCCACGCCCAGGCGGTCGCCAAGTACGACCGGGCAGTCAGCGCCGAGCGGGCCAGGAGCCAGCACACCCCCGTCGTGTGACCCTGATGCAGGGGCCGACCTCGCGGCCGGTCTGACCACGTCCCCCGGTACCATCACAGGGCTGCGGAGCAGCCGGGTGGGGCCGGCGCCGCCAAGCGGCCGAGGGGGGTGGACCACGTGCGGATTCTGGGCATCAGCTGCGACTACCACGACGCTGCCGCAGCGCTCGTGGTCGACGGCGAGCTGGTCGCTGCCGCCGAGGAAGAACGCTTCACCCGCAAGAAGCACGACAACTCGCTCCCGGAGCGGGCCACGGCCTCGGTCCTGGCCATCGGCGGAATCTCGGCCGACGACCTTGATGCGGTCGTCGTCCACGAGAAGCCGCTGGCCGTCCTGAGCCGGGTGGTGGCCGCCCGGCAGCGCCGGGGCCCCAAGGCGCTCGGCACCTTCCGCCGTGAGATGCCCGTGCTCATGAAGCGCAACATGATGGTGGCGTACCGGGCCGAGCAGATGCTGCGGAAGCTGGGCGCGACCAATCCGCCCCGGCTCCAGTACTCCGAGCACCACCTGAGCCACGCGGCCGCCGCGTTCTACCCCTCGCCGTTCCCGACGGCTGCGATCCTGACGGTCGACGGCATCGGCGAGTGGGCAACCGCCACGGTCGGCCTTGGGTCCCAGCGCCACGTCGACCTGCTCGCCGACCAGCGCTACCCCAACTCCCTCGGCCTGCTCTACACGCTTGCCACCGAGTGGTGCGGGTTCGAGGCCAACGACGGCGAGTACAAGGTCATGGGGCTGGCGCCCTACGGCGAGCCGACCTTCGCCGACCAGCTCGCCGAGCTCGTGGAGATCGGGCCTGACGGTTCGATCGAGGTCGACGCCAAGGCAGTGGGATGGTGGAACGCGAGCCCGTCGAAGCTGACGGCGCTCAACGACCTGTTCGGCGGTCCCCCTCGGGCAAAGGACGCCCCGATGACCCAGCGGGACTGGGACCTGGCCCGCACGGTGCAGGACGCGGTCGAGACCGCAGTGCTCCGCATGGCGGACTACGCCCATCGGGAGACTGGGGCGAAGCACCTCTGCATGGCGGGCGGGGTGGCCCTCAACTGCGTCGCCAACGGGAGGCTGCTGCGCGAGGGGCCCTTCGAGTCGATCTGGGTGCAGCCCGCCGCGGGCGACGCCGGCAGCGCCGTCGGGGCAGCCCTGTGGTACTGGCACGAGGAGTGTGGCGGAGAGCGCACCAGGCCCGAGGTCGACGTCCAGGTCGTCGGCAGGGACCAGATGCGAGTCGGTCAGCTGGGTCCGTCGTTCTCGGCCGAGGAGATCAGCATGTGGCTGGAGTCCGAGGGCGTGCCGGCCGAGCACGTGCCCGACGTGGACGAGCGGTGCGAGAAGGTGGCCGGGCTGCTCGCCGACGGCGCCGTCATCGGCTGGTTCGAGGGGCGCATGGAGTTCGGGCCCCGGGCCCTTGGCCACCGGTCGATCATCGCGGACCCGAGGTCGACCACCGTCCAGCGCGACATCAACCTGCGGGTCAAGGGCCGCGAGTCGTTCCGGCCGTTCGCCCCCGCCGTCCTGTGGGAGTTCGCGACAGACTGGTTCACGCTGCACCAGCCGTCGCCCTACATGCTCCAGGTCTGCCAGGTCGCACCGCACCGGCTGCTCGAGGTCGAGCACGAGCCGACCGACCCGATGGAACGCGTCCAGGTCCCCCGGTCGGAGATCCCGGCGTGCACGCACGTCGACGGTTCGGCACGCGTCCAGACCGTGCACGCCGAGACCAACCCGACGTTCCACCGGCTGCTCTCCGCGTTCCACGAGCAGACCAGCTGCCCCGTGCTGCTCAACACGTCGTTCAACCGCGCTGGCGACCCCATCGTGTGCACCCCGGACGACGCGCTCGACGCGGCCCGGGCCGCGGGCCTCGACTACCTGGTGCTCGAGGAGTACATCGTGCCGACCGAGGCGCTCCGGGACGGCGCATGACCGCCGTCCTCGACCGGGAGGACGCTGCGGCGCCGGTGGCCAGCTGGTCACAGGTCCCGCCGACGGGCGTCATCCCACGCGGCCGCTGGGACGGCCTGCTGCTGGCGCTCTGGATCGCGCTGGTCGGGCCGTTCGCCCAGGCAAGGTTCTGGCCGCCGTTCGAACCGTGGCGCCTGACGCTCATCGGGACCGTCGCGCTCGTGGTCATGTTCGCCCTTCCCCGTGCCTGGTGGTGGGCCCGGCTCGCTGTCGCTGGAGCCGCCGGGTTCACCGTCCTGCTGCCACAGGGCAGGGTCCTGGCAGTGTGGCTGGTCGGCGGACTCCTGCTCGCGCTGTGGGTGGCGCAGGACCGCCGACCGCTGCCGTTCTTCCCGCGACCCGGACCGGGTGCGGCCGGACCAGTCGCGGTGCTCTGCACCGTGGCCGCGTGGCAGGGCCTGCAGACCGCGTCCCCGCTCCGCTACGTCGTCCCGTTCGCGCTGGCCTGGGCGATGCCACTCCTGGCCAACCTGGGTCACGGCCTGTTGCAGCGCGCGGGTGACCGCGTCGGCCACGTCGTGGGCACCGCGGTCACCGCCGTCCTCTTCACGTTGCTGGGCCTGCTGACGGTCGTCACGCCCTGGCTCGTGCAGCGACTCTTCCGCCACGACCCGCTGCACCCCAGCGTCGGGTGGGCCCCTCGTGAACGCCCGGACCCGCAGGTCAGCCACCCGTGGGCGCCCGACCCACACCCCCGACCACGCAGCATCGTGCCAGCGCTGGTCCTGAGCGTCTCGGTCCTGGCCGGGCTCCTCGGACTCGGAGCCCTGTTGCTGACCACCCGGTCCGAGACGGCGAACACCGTGGTCGAGCGTCTCCGGTCACCGTCTGCCGACCCGACCCCGCCTGGCGGCTGGTACGACGCCTACCGCGACGATGTGGCCTGGGCATTGTCAGAGAACGTCGCGCTGGTGCCCTTTGAGACCCGTCGGTTGCTCGACGTGCGGACCCGGACCGTGAACATCGTCGACAGCCACCGGGTGACCGCTGCGCCCGCCACCCCGGGACCGCCGCTGAACGTCTGGCTCTACGGCGGCAACGCCGCGTTCGGGTTCGAGCAGCGGGACGACCACACCATTGCGTCCGAGCTCACCCGCGTCGCCGCCGCGAACGGCATCGCCGTCCGCGTCTCCAACCGAGGGGTACCCGGTCAGCTCCACTGGCGGGGTTCGCAGCGCTTCGCCGAGGACCTGGCGACGCTGAAGCTCACCGGCGACGACCGGCCCGACCTTGTCGTCTTCTACGACGGGTTCGAAGAGGTCACCAGTGCCCAGGAACTCATCGACCGGAACCTCGGGGACGTCCGCGCCCCCTACGAGGCGTTCGGGGAGCTCACGTACGACCGAGTGGTGAACAAGGACAAGAGCGCGACCCCGACGCCGCCCGAGGTCACCTCCGAAGGACGGCCCACCGTTCCCGGGCCCGCACCCGCCTCGGCGGGCGAGCTCGCGGCTCGTCGCTACGAACGGTCACGACGCACCACCGTCGACCGCGCCCGGGTGGCGGGCGTCCCGGTGGTGTTCGTCTGGCAGGCAGCCCGGACGAAGGGCGCCGCCGTCGGACCGATCGGGACGGCCATGGCTGATGCCGGCGCCCGACTCCCCGACGACGTCCTCGACCTGACCCACGAGCTCGACCGGAACCCCGACACCTATGTCGACGACGCCCACCACGACGAGACCGGCGCCAAGTTGGTTGCTGCACGCCTCTTCGGGTCGGTCCGGCCCCGGCTCGAGCTGATCGCGGAGGCTCGGCGGTGACCGCGCCCACGCCCTGGACACAGGTGCCAGCCGCCATCGCCGAACAACGGTCGGGGGGAAGGTGGCCGGCAGCAGCCGTGACGCTCGCAGTGCTCGCCGCCCCAGCTGCATGGGCGTGGAGCTCCGGCGAACTGGGTCTCGCCACCGTCTGGGCCCTGGTCGGTCTGGCGCTGGCAGCCTGGGTCGCAGGTCCGACGCCGTGGCCCACGTTCCTTCCGGCCCCCGGTCCGGGTGCGCGGCTGCCGGTCGCGGTACTCGCCCTGGTCGCTGCATACTCCGCGGCCGCCGGCCACTCGCTCGTGCGAGCGCTCGTCCCCTACGCCGTCGCGCTCGCCCTCCCGCTGCTCAGCCGCCTCGGCGGCGGTGCGGTCGACAGGGCAGCTGCCTGGTTCGGCCGAACGGTCGGTCATGTCGTCTCTACCGTGCTGTTCACACTCCTCGGGGTTCTGACGGTCGCGCTGCCGTGGCTCGTGCAGCGTGCCCTCCGGATCGACCCCCTGCACCCGACCACCTCGTGGAACCGCCGTGCACGTCGGGCCATGCAGCCGGGTCAGCCGTGGGCGCCGAG
>CAJANQ010000485.1 GCA_903941145.1 uncultured Actinomycetes bacterium | reverse complement strand
CGGTCCTGCCAGTCCCGCTCGGGCTGGCCGGGCTCGTCCATCGCCTCCACCGCGAGCGCCAGGTCACCGACCAGTCCCTCGACGTCGACCTGACCCGGTGTCTCGGCAGCCAGCCGCGCCACCAGCCACGCGTGGCCGATGGTCGCGGCGACGGCCATGGAATCGGCGTGGGTGACCACCGCCGACAACGCGGCGTCGTGCACGAGCGCAGCGGTGTCGTGGCCCAGGGCGATGCCGACCGGCGCGGCCCGCATCGGGGCGCCGTTGCCGGCCGACGGCTCGCCGGCGGACCACCACGGCGCACCGGCCTGCAGGTTCAGACAGGCCGCCGTGCTGGTTCGCCCCTTGCCGCGGCCCACCGGGAGCCAGTCCACGAACCGACGGCCCAGGTCGACCGGGTCCAGCCGGCCGCCCGTGGTCAGGAGCGACTTGGCGACGCACAGCGTCATCTGCGTGTCGTCGGTGTAGGTCCCGACCGGGCCCCACCGCCATCCCGCCCAGGGCTGGTAGTCCAAGAACCGCTCGCGCTCCTTGGCCAGTCGGCGGGCGTCGCGGCCCTCGGCCGGGCGGCCCAACGCGTCGCCCACCGCGGTGCCCACCATCGCACCCTGGGCCGACGCGATGCGCCGCTCGACCGGCACCAGTGCGGGGTGGGCGTCGGGCGCCACGCCGGTGGGCAGCAGCCCACGGTTCGCCAGGTCTTCGAGGGCTGCGGCAAACCCGGGGTCCTCGAACGCGGCCAGTCCGAGATCAGTCATGCGTGCTCCCTGCCGGCAGGCGCCACCGTCTCGCGGTGACGTGCCTGCCTCTCCTCGTGACGGGACATGGTCCCAGCAGGGTGTGACAGACCGCCTCGGCGACGGACCGGCGTCAGAAGACGGCGTCGACGTCGTTGCGCACGATGTGGTCGATGTTCCGCTCGGCGAGCGCCGCAATGGTCAGCGACGGGTTCACACAACCGGTCGAGCCGGGGATGAGCGCACCGTCGTTCACATAGAGCCCGCGCTGGCCGAGCACCCGGCCGTAGTCGTCGCAGACCTTGCCGATCACCGCGCCGCCGAGCGGGTGGTACGTCGACGGGTCGATCTCGGTCATGTCGAGCGTCGCCACCGCACCCGCAGCTGCGCCGACCTTGGCGACCCGCCGACGGGCCTCGGCGAGCGCCGCACCGTGCGCGCCGGCCGGGAAGCTCAGCCGGGCCTGGTCCGACCGGGCGTCGTAGTTGTACCGACCGTGGCCGTCGGGGATGAAGATGCCGATGACCTGCATGAAGTTGAGCTCCTGCTCGAGCGGGATCGGCGCGTAGAGCACCGACACCGGACCGGCCGGGTTGTCCCAGTCCAACGAGGCGATGCTGGCTGGCCCGCCCTGGTAGGTGCCGGTCGGCGTCGACAGGATCTGCGAGGTGAGCAGGTCGCCGTTGGTCGACCACCAGGCGCCGACGTCGTCGGGCAGGTCGGGCACGTCGCCCAGCGCCGAGGCCCGCACCATCAGCTTGGTGGTGTTGGGCGACCCGGCGCACAGGAAGAGCGCGTCGGCGGTGAGCTCGACGAACTCCTGCGTGTTGCCGTCGGTGTCGATGCGCTCGGTGGCCACGACCCAGCGGCCGTCGCCGTCTCGGTGGAACCGGTCGACCTTGTGGAGCGCCAGCAGCTCGACACGACCGGTCGACTCGGCCGCCGGCAGATAGTTGGTGTCGAGCGACCGCTTGCCGGGGCCGTTCACGCCGTAGATGACGTCGCCGACGGTGATCGACGGCGGGAGGTCGCCTCGCAGCTCGGCGCGCACGACGTCCCAGTCGATGGGCATCGGGACGCCCTGTGCGGCGGGGAGCCCCGCGGCGCGGACCGCCGCGATGAACTGCCGGCTCGACGAGTACCGGGCGGAGGCCAGGACGTCGTCGGGGATGGGCGTGGCGCCGAGCATCGCCCGCACCGTCGGGTACCAGGTGGCGTCGAACTGCTCGTAGTCGAGGGCCGAGGGCATGACCCGGTCGAAGATGTCGGCGCGGGGCTGCAGCGACATGCCGTGGTACGGCAGCGAGCCGCCGCCGACCGCCGCGGCGCACACGACGTCCATGCCGTCGCCCGGGATGCGCTCGAGCAGTCCGGTGTAGGGCTGCCACGTGCTGCCCGGGAGGGTCGGGAACAGCTTCTCGGTCGCCGAGTTGCGGTCGCTGAGCCAGGAGACCCGCCGGTCGGGCGAGAACATCGTGGGGAAGGCGTTGCGTTCACCGCTCGCCCAGCGGCGACCGCGCTCAATGAGGGTCACGT
>CAJANQ010000484.1 GCA_903941145.1 uncultured Actinomycetes bacterium | reverse complement strand
CTCGTACGCCGCGTGGCGCGAGGTCGGCGTGAGCGCCGCGACCCTCAAGGCCGCCGGCATCAGCCGCGGCGCCTGACCCACCTGGTCAGGTCTGACCCACCGGGTCAGAGCACTCAGACGCGGGCGCCGGCCGAGGCCAGCAGCGACCCGATCATCACCTGGCCGTCGACCGAGCCCAAGAGTTCGTTGCAGGCGCGCTCGGGGTGCGGCATGAGCCCCACCACGTTGCGGCCCTCGTTGCAGATGCCGGCGATGTCGTCGACCGACCCGTTGGGGTTGTCCGCGTAGCGGACCACGATCCGGTCGTCGCCGCGCAGCTCGGCCAGCGTCTCGGGCGAGCAGGTGTAGTTGCCCTCGAAGTGGTTGATCGGGATGCGCAGCACGTCGCCGACCTGCGCCTCCGAGGTCAGCACCGAGTCGCTGGAGGCGACCACCAGGTCGGCCATCTGGCAGCGGAACTTCAGGCCGGCGTTCTTCTGGAGGGCGCCGGGCAGCAGGTGGGCCTCGGTCAGGACCTGGAAGCCGTTGCAGATGCCGACGACCGGGCCGCCCTCGGCGGCGAACTCGGTGACGGCGGCCATGACCGGCGAGAACCGGGCGATGGCGCCGGGGCGCAGGTAGTCGCCGTGGGCGAACCCGCCGGCCACCACGACGGCATCCGCGCCGCCGAGCGAGGTCTGGTCGTGGAAGACGATCTCGGCCTGTCCGCCGAGCGACGTGACGGCCTCGACGACGTCGAACTCGCAGTTGGTGCCCGGGAAGCGGACGACCGCGACCTTGGCCGCCATCAGGCGCTGGCCCCCGCCGCGATGGTCACGACGGAGTCCTCGATCACCGGGTTGGTGAGGAACCGGTGGCACAGGTCCTCGACCTCGGCCTGGGCCGCGGACTCGTCGGCGGCCTCGATCGTGAAGCGGATGGACTTGCCCACCTTCACGTCCTGCACGCCGTCGAAGCCGAGGGCGGGGAGGGCTCGTTCGATGGTCGCGCCCTGCGGGTCGGCAATGCCGGGTCGGAGGCGGACCTCCACGGTGACGTCGAAGATCATGCGCCAACTTTCGCACACCGGGGACCCACCTCAGGACCGTCGGTCGCGGGGTGCGCCACGGGCGGCGTCAGGCGCCGGGCCACTCGTCGAGCGACCGGCCGCAGATGCGCTCGTACGCGGCGCGGTAGCGGTCCGCGGTGGCCGAGATCACCGAGTCGGGCAGGGCCGGCGGCGGCGGGGTCTTGCCCCAGTCGAGCGTCTCCAGAAAGTCGCGGACCGGCTGCTTGTCAAAGCCGTGGGGCGTGGCGCCCGGGGTCCAGTCCTCGACGGCCCAGAACCGCGACGAGTCGGGGGTGAGCACCTCGTCGGCCACGACCATGACCTTGTTGCCGGCGTCGTCGGTGACCAGGCCCAGCTCGAACTTGGTGTCGGCCAGCAGGAACCCGGCGGCCTCGGCGCGGGCCGAGGCCTCGGCGAACATCTTGAGGCTGACCTCACGGGCCTGCTCGGCCAGGTCCCCGCCGACGATCTCCACGGCCCGGTCGAACGAGATGTTCTCGTCGTGGTCGCCCACGTCGGCCTTGGTCGACGGCGTGAAGATGGGCTCGGGCAGGCGGTCGGCCTCCACCAGCCCGGCGGGCACCGCCATGCCGTGGATGGTGCCGTCGCGCCGGTACTCCTTCCAGGCAGAGCCGGCGACGTACCCGCGCACGATGCACTCGATCGGCAGCATCTCGGCCCGGCGGCACAGCATCACCCGGCCGGCCAGGTCGTTGCGGCGCGCCCCCTCGGGCAGGTCCGCGAGGTCGGTCGAGACCAGGTGGTTGCCGATGATCCCCTCGAGCGCCTCGAACCAGTGGACCGACATGGCGGTGAGCACGCGGCCCTTGTCGGGCACGGGCTCGTCCATCACGACGTCGAACGCCGACAGCCGGTCCGACGCCACCATGAGCAGACGGTCGTCGCCGGCGTCGAACAGGTCGCGCACCTTGCCGCGGTGCAGGTGGGGCAGGCCCAGGTCGGGGCAGTCGCGCAGGGTGCTCAACGGGTCTCCAGTTGCCGGGGGTGCAGGGTCAGAGGATGTCGCCGCTCTGGTACGCGGCGGCGTCGGGGTACTTGGCGGCGAGCGCCTCGACCGCGGCGACGAACGCCGCGGTCTGGCCCTCGGCGTTGCCGATGAAGGTCATGGGGTCGCCCATCGCCGAGGCGACGGCGTCGGTGCCCAGGCCCAGCCGGTCGTCGCCACCGAGGCGCGCCACCAGGTCGTTCTGGGCCAGTCCGCTCTCGCGCATCTCCAGGGCCACGGCGACGGCGTGCTCCTTGATGGCCTCGTGCGCCTCCTCGCGGCCGACTCCGTTGCGCACGGCAGCCATGAGGACCTTGGTCGTGCCCAGGAACGGCAGGTAGCGGTCGAGCTCGCGCTCCACCACCGCCGGGTAGGCGCCGAACCCTCGCAGCACGTCGAGCAGCGTCTGGAACGCGCCGTCGGCGGCCAGGAACGAGTCGGGAAGCATCACGCGGCGGACGACCGAGCACGACACGTCGCCCTCGTTCCACTGCTCCCCCGCCAGGCCCGACGCCATGGTCAGGTAGCCGTTGAGGATCACGCGGAACCCGCACACGCGCTCGCAGCTGCGGGCGTTCATCTTGTGGGGCATGGCCGAGGAGCCGACCTGTCCGGGCCGGAAGCCCTCGGTCACCAGCTCGTTGCCGGCCATGAGCCGGAGCGTCGTGGCCAGCGAGGCCGGGCCCGACACCAGCTGCACGAGCGCCGAGACCACCTCGAGGTCGAGCGACCGCGGGTACACCTGGCCGACGTTGTCGAGCACGTGGCCGAACCCCAGGTGGGTGGCCACCGACCGCTCGAGGGCGTCGAGCTTGGCGGTGTCGCCGTCGAGCAGGTCGAGCAGGTCCTGCTGGGTGCCGACCGGGCCCTTCAGGCCGCGCAGCGGGTAGCGGGCGATGAGCTCGTCGACCCGCACGACGGCCTGCAGCAGCTCCTCGCCATAGTTGGCGAAGCGCTTGCCGAGGGTCGTGGCCTGGGCGGCCACGTTGTGGCTGCGGCCGACGATGACGGTGTCGGAGTGCTCGGCGGCCAGGCGGGCCAGCGCCACGAGCGTGGCGACGGCCCGGTCACGGACCAGCTCCAGGCCGGCGCGGACCTGCAGCTGCTCGACGTTCTCGGTCAGGTCGCGAGAGGTCATGCCCTTGTGGGCGTGCTCGAACCCTGCCAGCGCGGAGAACTCGTCGATGCGGGCCTTCACGTCGTGGCGGGTCACGCGCTCACGGGCGTCGATCGAGTCCAGGTCCACCTGGTCGACCACCGAGGTGTAGGCGGCGATGGCCTCGGCCGGCACGTCGATCCCCAGCTCGGCCTGCGCCGTCATCACGGCGATCCACAGCCGGCGCTCGAGGACGACCTTGTGCTGCGGGGACCACAGGTCGACCATCTCCGGGCTGGCGTAGCGGTGGGCCAGGACGTTCGGGAGGTCGGCACGGGAGTCAGTCACGTGCCCCATTCTCGCCCACCTCGACACGGCGCCCCGACCACGTTCCCGAAAGGTTCAAGGGTCCCACGGTGGGGGCCGATGCCCTCTACGTAACGCAGCAGCCGGAAGGACGGACCTGACATGCCCCATTCATGCGTCGACCACCCGTCCATGCGTGCCGCGGCCGCCTGCGGACAGTGCGGCCACCTGTTCTGCGCCGACTGTCTGGTGTACCCGTTCGGCGAGTCCCGCCCCCCGATGTGCGTGGGATGTGCCCTCGCCGCCGCCGGCGTGCGGAAGAAGAAGAGCAGCCGGCCCAAGCTGCGCAGGTCCGCAGCGAAGTCCCGTCAGGCGACGTTCGCGGCCGAGACCGAGCAGGCCGCAGCAGCCGCCGCACAGGATGCCGCCCGGCTCGAGGCCGAGGCCGCCGAGGCGGCGCTCCAGCCCACCGAGGACGAGCTCTGGCTCTCTGGCGCCGACGACGACGTGCCGGGGGCCTGGCGCCAGGTCTTCTGACCTGACGCGCTCCCGCTACTCGCCGAGCGTCGCGTCCTGGTTGGCCGCGTGGGCCTCGAGGCCCTTGCGGTAGTCCTCGAGCTTGTCGGCGAGCGCCGGGTCCGAGGTCGACAGGATCCGGGCCGCCAGCAGCCCGGCGTTCTTGGACCCGCCGATGGACATCGTCGCCACCGGCACGCCGCCAGGCATCTGCACGATCGAGAGCAGCGAGTCCTGGCCGCCCAGGTGGGCCGTCGGCACCGGCACGCCGATGACGGGGAGCGTCGTGAGCGAGGCCACCATGCCGGGCAGGTGGGCGGCGCCGCCCGCCCCGGCGATGATCACCCGGAACCCCAGGTCACGGGCGGTGAGCGCGTAGTCGACCATGCGTTCCGGGCTGCGGTGGGCCGAGACGACCCGCATCTCGTAGCCGATACCGAACTCGTCGAGGACCTCGGCCGCACCCTTCATGACGTCGAGGTCCGACGCGCTGCCCATGATGATCCCGACCTGCGGGTGCTCGCCGTTGCCGTCGTTCATGCCGTTCCTCTGGTCGTGGGGGCGGAGGTGCAGTCTCGCACGAGGGCCGTCTCCGGCTGAAGGGATTCAGTCCCCGGCGAGCAGGTCGGCCGCGAGCTGGGCCTGCGCCCGGCAACGGTCCAGGTCGTCGCCCAGCACCGTGACGTGGCCGACCTTGCGGGCGGGCCGGGAGGCCTTGCCGTACAGGTGGACGTGGGCCTCGGGCACCTGTCCCAGGGTGACGGCCTGCCGGTCGCGGGGGTCGCCCTCGGCGCCACCGACCACGTTGCGCATGACGGCGTAGGGCGCGGTGAGCCCGGTCGGACCGAACGGCCAGTCCAGGACGGCACGCACGTGCTGCTCGAACTGCGAGGTCTGCGTGCCCTCGATGGTGAGGTGGCCGGAGTTGTGGACCCGGGGCGCGATCTCGTTGACCACCACGGCGCCGTCGACCACGAAGAGCTCGACGGCCAGCACGCCCACCACGCCGGTCACCTCGGCGACGCGAGCGCCGACGCGCAGCGCCTCGGCCTCGAGCCCGGTCGGCAGGACACTGCCGCCGGCCAGGACCTCGTCGCACATGCCGTCGACCTGGACGGTCTCGACGACCGGCCACACCGCGACCTCGCCCGAGGGGCGCCGGGCCACCAGCACGGCGACCTCTCGCTCGAGCGGCAGGAGCGGCTCGACGACGAGCGGCGCGCCCTCGTAGGACTGCAGGAACTCGGGCACCTCGGCGGCGTCCAGGATCCAGACGCCCCGGCCGTCGTACCCGCCGCGGCTGGCCTTGAGCACGACCCGGCCGCCGTGCCGGGAGGCGAACTCGTCCACCTGCCCTGCGGCGGTGGGGTCGGACGCCTCGACCACGAGGAAGTCCGGGACCGGCAGGCCGGCCGCCGCAAACTCCTGCCGCTGGAACGCCTTGTCGGAGTAGCGCAGGGTGCCCACGCCCGGGCGCACGGCCACACCGGCGGCCTCGAGCTCGGCGAAGGTGGCGTGATCCACGTTCTCGTGGTCGATGGTCAGCACGTCGACGGTCGCGGCAAAGGCCCGGAGCGCGTCGGGGTCGTCGGCCCGGCCGACCACCACGTCGGGCGCCACCTCTGCGGCACCCTCGTCAGAGGGGGCGGCCAGGACCTTGACGCGCACGCCCATCGGCGCGGCCGCCAGCGCGCACATGCGGGCCAGCTGCCCGCCACCGACGAACCCGAGGACCGGGCCGTGCGCGTCGGTCACGCCGTCACTCGCCCGCGGCCGACGACGCGATGTCGTTGCGGTGGTGCAGGCCGGGCCAGGAGATCTTGGCCACGCCGGCATAGGCGCGGTCGCGGGCCTCGGCCAGGGTCGCACCCTGCCCGGTCACGTTGAGCACGCGGCCGCCGGCGGTCACCAGACCACCCTCGGCGCCGGCACCGACGCCGGCGCAGAACACGGTCACGCCGTCGATCGCCGAGGCCGCCTCGATGCCGTCGATCGGGTCGCCGGTCCGGGGCGAGGCCGGGTAGTGCTCGGCGGCGCACACCACGGTGACGGCCGCGCCGTCATCGAAGGTGGGAGGCGAGCTCAGGTTGCCCGAAGCTGCGTCGTGCAGCAGCTGGGCCAGGTCCGAGGTCAGCCGCGGCAGCACGACCTGGGTCTCGGGGTCGCCGAACCGCACGTTGTACTCGAGCATCTTCGGGCCCTCGGGGGTGAGCATGAGCCCGGCGTAGAGCACGCCCCGGTAGTCGATGCCGCGGCGCTGCAGCTCGGCGAGCGTCGGCTCCACGAAATCGCGCATGACCGTGGCCAGGAGCTCGTCGTCCACGGCCGGTACCGGCGAGTAGGCACCCATGCCGCCGGTGTTGGGACCGGCGTCGCCGTCGCCGACACGCTTGAAGTCCTGGGCCGGGGCCAGCGGAACGGCGCGGGTCCCGTCGCAGATGGCCAGGACCGAGAGCTCGGGGCCGGTCATGCCCTCCTCGATCACCAGCGTGCGGCCGGCGTCGCCGAAGGCCTGGCCCGACAGGTAGTCGCCGATGGCGTTGCGGGCCTCGGTCAGCGACTCGGTCACGACCACGCCCTTGCCCGCGGCCAGGCCGTCGGTCTTGACCACGAACGGCGGGGTCATGGTGTCCAGGAACGCGAGCGCCGGCTCGGCCTCGGTGAACGTGCCGTGCTGGGCGGTGGGCACGCCGGCCGACACGAGCAGGTCCTTCATCCAGGCCTTGGAGCCCTCGAGCTGGGCGCCGTCGGCACCAGGGCCAAAGACCGTGCGGCCGGCGGCGCGCAGCCGGTCGGCCAGACCGTCGACGAGCGGTGCCTCGGGGCCGATGACGTAGAGGTCGGCGTCGATCTCCTCGGGCGGGGTCGGGACCGAGCCCGGGATGCCCGGGTTGCCGGGGGTGACGACCACCTCGGCGGTGCGGGAGAGCACGTGGGCCAGCGCGTGCTCGCGCCCCCCGCTGCCGACGACACAGACCTTCACTGGAGACCGTCCTTCATCGGGCGAAGTCTCGCGCAGCGCCGACCGTCGCCCGGACGGCCGACGGCCACTGGCGGGACGTCAGGAGTTGAACTGGACGAACTGCTCACGGCCGGGGCCGGTGCCCACGAACGTGATGGGCACGCCGACCTGCTCCTGGAGGAACTCCAGGTAGGCGACGGCCTGCGGCGGCAGCTCCTCGCGCTGCGTGCACTGCGTGAGGTCCTGGTTCCAGCCCGGAAGCTCGGCGTACACCGGCACTGCGGCGTGCAGGTCTGACTGGTGGTACGGCAGGTGCTCGTGGCGCACGCCGTCGACGTCGTAAGCCACGCAGACCTTGAGCGTGTCGAGGATGTCGAGCTTGGTGATGGCCAGCTCGGACAGCGAGTTGAGGCGCACGGCCTGGCGCATCATCACGGCGTCGAACCAGCCCGGCCGACGGCGGCGGCCGGTGTTGGTCCCGAACTCGCGACCGCGGTCCACGAGCACGTCGCCGACCTCGTCGAACAGCTCGGTCGGGAACGGGCCGGCACCCACGCGGGTGACGTATGCCTTGGCGATGCCGACCACGCGGTTGATGTGGAGCGGACCGACGCCCGCGCCCACGCACGCGCCGCCCGAGATCGGGTTGGACGACGTGACGTACGGGTAGGTGCCGTGGTCCAGGTCCAGGAACGTGGCCTGGGCACCCTCGAACAGCACGTTGTGGCCCGCGTCGAGGCCGTCGTGGATCAGCGAGACCGTGTCGGCGATGTAGGGAGTGAGCCGGGGGACGACCTCGGTCTCGACCCGGTCGGCCAGCGCCTCGAAGTCCTCGGGGAGCCGGTTGTAGACCTTGGTCAGCACCTTGTTCTTCTCGCCGACGACGACCTCGAGCTTCTCGCGGAAGATCTTGGGGTCGAGCAGGTCCTGGACCCGGATGCCGACGCGCAGCGCCTTGTCGGCGTAGGTGGGGCCGATGCCGCGCTTGGTGGTGCCGAGCTTGTTCTTGCCCAGGTAGCGCTCGGTCAGACGGTCGAGCTCCTGGTGGTACGGCAGGATCACGTGGGCGTTGCCCGAGACCTTGAGCCGGGAGCAATCGACGCCCTTGCTCTCGAGCGTGTCGATCTCCTTCAGCAGGACGAACGGGTCCACCACCACGCCGTTGCCGATGACCGGCGTGATGTGGTCGTACAGGACGCCGGACGGCACGAGCTGCAGTGCGAACGACTCACCGTCGACCACGAGCGTGTGGCCGGCATTGTGCCCGCCCTGGTAGCGGACGACGAGCTGCATCTCCTTGGCGATGAGGTCGGTGAGCTTGCCCTTGCCCTCGTCGCCCCACTGGGTGCCCACCACAACGGTTGCTGGCACGTGGTTCTCCTTGCTGCGGTTCGTGGTCCGCTGCGGCGCCCGGTCGGTGCCGGGCGCGGACCGCTCCTCGGCCTTGTTGCGGGGAGCGGGAAACCCTAACCGGTGCCCCGAGGCCCGGACCACAGAGATCGGTCCGGTCCGGGCCGGGCGG
>CAJANQ010000483.1 GCA_903941145.1 uncultured Actinomycetes bacterium | reverse complement strand
AGTCCAGGAACTCTGCTGAGGTCGTGCACGCCGCGGCAGCGTCGAGGATCTGCTGGTCCTCCGCCACGAGCGAGAGCCGGTACCGCTCCGCTGCTGCGGCGGCCAGGAGACCCTCCCGGCTCCCGAAGTAGTGGTAGAGCGAGCTCTTGGACGCGTGCGCGATCTCCAAGATGTCGGGCACCTGGGCGCCGTCCCAGCCGCTCTGTTCCAAGCAGGTCACCGCGGCGTCGAGCAGCGCCTGCTCGCCGACGGAGCGCTCCTTGAACAGCGGCCGGTCGGGGTCGCCGTAGTGGTCGGGCATGGGCCGAGGGTACCCCGGTGGACTATTCGGGGCCGAAGGGACGTTGCACCCCTGCGTGACCGTCACCGACTCGTTCTCGCGCCTCGCCAACCTCCGGAAGTGGAACGTGGGGGTCGGCACCCTCCACCTGGCCCAGGCCGTGGCCATCCTGGCCATCAGCACGTCGTTCGCGATCCCCATCGCCGCCACGGTGCAGACCGGCCCGCCCGGTGCCGCCGGCTCGCTCACGCAGCGCAGCACGGTGTTCGAGGTCCGGTTCGCGTGGGCCGTCGCCCTGTTCCTGCTGCTCGCCGCCGGCGACCACCTGCTCATGGTGATGCCCAAGGTCCGGTCCTGGTACGAGGCCAACCTGCTCAAGGGCGTGAACTACGCGCGCTGGGCCGAGTACTCCGTGAGCGCCTCGGTGATGATCGTCCTGATCGGCCTGCTGACCGGCATCAACGACCTGTACGCCGTCATCGGCATCTTCGGCGTCAACGCCGCGATGATCCTGTTCGGCGCCCTGATGGAGCAGGTCAACGTGGACCGGGACAAGGTGAACTGGCTCCCCTTCGTCTTCGGCTGCGTCGCCGGGGTGGTCCCGTGGATCGCCATCGTCGTGGCAGTGGTGCGGTCCAGCACCAACGGCCCCACCAACGAGGTCCCCCCGTTCGTCTACGCGATCATCGTGACCGAGTTCCTGTTCTTCAACTGCTTCGCCCTGAACCAGTGGCTGCAGTACCGGGGACGCGCCTCGGGCACCGGCAAGTTCGCCAACTACCTGTACGGCGAGAAGGTGTACCTGGTGCTGAGCCTTGCGGCCAAGAGCGCGCTGGCCTGGCAGGTGTTCGGCGGCACGCTCGCCAGCTAGGGCGGGCGCCCGAGGTCAACCCTCGGGCCACTCCATCCCTTCGGCGAGGCCCTCCCAGTAGGCGTTCATGGTCTGCTCGACCTCCTGACGCAGCGGGTGGTCGGGCTCCAGGACCTTGCACACCGCGTCGTCGGCGAACTGGGCCAGGTCCTCGAACATCGCCAGCAGCTCGTCGTCGACATTGGACTCGGGGTCCTCGTCGGCCACCGTCTCGATCGCCGCGACGACTGCCATCGCGACCGTCCAGACGGAGTGGATCCCGTCGACGTTGGCCACAGGGAAGCGCTGCAGCACGTCGTCGAGAAACTCCGACGCGCACTCGAACACCGCCTCCGTCTGCCCGAGCGCCAGCTGCGTCTCGATCAGCATGCGGCGGCTGCCCAGCGTGGCCGGGTCCGTCGCCCCGTAGAGCCGTGCCCGGTCCGCCACCAGCGCGCCGAGCACGTCGGCGGCGCGCTGGTCCTGGCCGGCACGCCGCAGGGCCCCGGCCAGCAGACCCCGGGACACCAGCGTGCTCGCATGGTCCTCCCCCAGGTCCCGCACGCACTCGAGCACCATCTGCTCGAGCTCGGCGATGTCGGCGTCCGGACCTGCGACGCGGGACCGCATGGTGGTCGCGTTGCGGTGCGACTGCTGCGTCGCCCAGTGGTCAGGGCCGAAGACGACCCTCCGGAGGTCTGCCTGCTCGTCGAACAGGTCGGCCGCCTCGGCGGGCCGCCCCAGGTCCCCCAGGGCATGGGCCACGTGGCCCATGGCGTCGAGGGTGGCGGGATGCTGCGGGCCCATGACGCGCCGACGGTCCTCGAGCAGCGTGGTGGCCATGAGCAGCGCCTCGTTGGGGCGGCCGGACATCCGGACGCAGCGGCCCAGGTTGCCCCGGGCGATCAGGGTCAGCTCGTGGTCGGGACCCAGCCGCCGCTCGCGCTCAACTAGCACGTCGGCCAGCAGGTCCTCGGCCTCGTCGTACCGCCGGGCATGGGCCAGTGCCCGGCCCAGCAGTCCGTTGAGGTCCAGGACCTCGAGCGAGTCGGCGCCGTGCAGCTCCGTCAGGTCCTGCACCGCCTGCGTCAGCAGCTCGACCCCTCGGGCGGGGCTTCCGCAGTTCGTCTGCCAACGGCCCGCCGCCACCCGCAGGTCTGCCAGTTCACCCAGCGGGAGGCCGGCGGCCTCCCCCTCGGCCAGCGCCGCCTCGTACTTGTTGTTCACATGCTGCATGTGGGCTCCTCTCCCGATCCCGTGTTCTGTGTGCCGTGTTCCGTCGTGCGTGTTCCGTGCCGCTCAGTCCGCCATCCAGATGACCCGGATGACCTTCTCGATGTCGATGTCCTGCTCCACGTGCCAGGCCCTCACCGCGCCGATCCCCCGGTCGATCTGGTTGCCGTCCCAGCCGTTCCTGGTGCCGAACCAGCGGACCGCGTCCGCCGCGTAGATCACTCCCACGATCGGACGGGCAGCGATGATGGCGTCGAGCGCCTCGGTGATGTCCCAGCCCAGGGCCAGCAGCACTGCAAAGGCCATGGAGGGACCGCGGTTGATCCCCATGTGGCAGTGGACGTAGACGTGTCCCCCGTCCACCAGCGTGGCCAGGGCTGCTGCCACACCTTCCTCGAACCACTCGTCGCGCTGCTGACCGCCGTGGTCGTCCACCCCCACGTGCGTGTAGCGGACCCAGGGGACCTCGCGCTGGACCAGCTCGAGGTCGGAGTGCT
>CAJANQ010000482.1 GCA_903941145.1 uncultured Actinomycetes bacterium | reverse complement strand
GTCTGTTCCTAGTCGGTCCGTCAGCCAGCCGGCTCGGTCAGCTCGAACCACATGAAGTGGTACGGCGGGAGCGTCACGAAGTAGGGCAGCTCGCCGATCGGCGGGAACGCGGTGCGGCCCAGCAACTCGACCGGCACGCGGCCAGCCAGGTGCGACAGGTACAGCTCGGCGGGCTGCGCGGCGCTCGAGAAGTTGTTGACGCACAGCACCGGGTTGGCGTTCTCGACGCCCTCGGCCGGCGTGCGCAGGTAGGCGAACACCGACGGCGTCGAGCAGTCCAGGACCTGGAACCCGCCCAGGCCGAAGAGCGAGTGCTGGCGACGGACGTGCAGCATGCGGCGCAGCCAGTTGAGGAACGACCCGGCGTCGCGCCGCTCGGCCTCGACGTTCACGGCCTGGTACCCGTGCACCGGGTCCATGAGCGGCGGCAGGTAGAGCTGGGCGAAGTCGGCGTCGGAGAACCCGCCGTTGCGGTCCGGGCTCCACTGCATGGGCGTGCGCACGCCGTCGCGGTCGCCCAGGTAGATGTTGTCGCCCATCCCGATCTCGTCGCCGTAGTAGAGGATCGGCGTGCCGGGCAGGCTCAGCAGCATGGCGTGCAGCAGCTCGGCCTGGCGGCGGTCGTTCTCGAGCAGCGGGAACAAGCGGCGGCTGATGCCCACGTTGCGGCGCATGCGCGGGTCCTGCGCGTACTCGGCGTACATGTAGTCACGCTCTTCGTCGGTCACCATCTCGAGCGTCAGCTCGTCGTGGTTCCGCAGGAAGATGCCCCACTGGCAGCCGTCCGGGATCTCGGGCGTGCGCTCGAGGATCTCGGTCATGGGCGTGCGCTCCTCGCGGCGCAGCGACATGAACATGCGCGGCATGAGCGGGAAGTGGAAGCACATGTGGCACTCGTCGCCGTCGCCGAAGTACTCGACCACGTCCTCGGGCCACTGGTTGGCCTCCGCGAGCAGCACCTTGCCCGGGTACTTGGCGTCCACCTCGGCCCGGAGCCGGCGAAGGTAGGCGTGCGTCTCCGGCAGGTTCTCGCCGTTGGTGCCGTCGCGCTCGTACAGATACGGCACGGCGTCGAGCCGGAACCCGTCGAGGCCCAGCCCCAGCCAGTGCGACACGACGTCCAGCATCGACTGCTGGACCTCGGGGTTGTCGTAGTTCAGGTCGGGCTGGTGGTGGAAGAACCGGTGCCAGTAGTACTGCCCGCGCTGCGAGTCGTACGTCCAGTTGGACGGCTCGGTGTCCACGAAGATCACGCGGGCGTCGCCCCAGCGCTGGTCGTCGTCGCCCCACACGTACCAGTCGGCCTTGGGGTTGGTGCGGTCCTGCCGGGACTCCTGGAACCACGGGTGCTGGTCCGACGTGTGGTTCATCACCATGTCGGCCACCACGCGGATCCCCCGGCGGTGGGCCTCCTCGATCAGGTACGCGGCGTCGTCCACGGTCCCGAAGTCGGAGTGGACGGTGAGGAAGTCCGAGATGTCGTACCCGCCGTCACGCAACGGCGACTTGTAGAACGGCAGCAGCCAGAGGCAGTCGACGCCGAGCCACTCCAGGTAGTCGAGCTTGGACGTGATGCCGCGGAGGTCGCCGATGCCGTCGCCCGAGGAGTCGTAGAACCCCCGGACGAGGACCTCGTAGAAGATCGAGCTGCGGTACCAGTGGGGGTCGCTGCTGAGCAGGGATCCCGAGGTGGGGGGCTGGGTCACGGAGACCGATCGTACCGGGCGGCCCTAGCGGGAGAGTGCCTGGGCGGACTTCCAGCCGCCGGCCGCGGCGGGGATCGCCAGCGCCAGGGTCGACGCCATGCCCGCCGGACCCAGCTCGTCGCGCCAGACCACGGCGGCCACGGCGTCGCACGAGTCCGCGATCGCGCCCATCTTCACCCACGACGCGTCGGGCTCCGGCTGGGCGAGGGCCACCACGGCGCCGGCGCCCAGCACCAGGTCACGGATGCCGAAGGCACGGGCCATCCAGACCAGCGGGCCGGGGCGCTCCGTGGCCGTGCGGGCGAGCACCGAGTTGGGGGCGATCAGCATGAGCAGGCCGAAGCCGATGCGGCCCCAGGCGATCGAGCGGGCGATGGTCACGTCGTTCATGGCCTGCAGTCTGCCGCGCGGGTCAGGCGCGGTGCAGGGCGAGCACGTGGGCGACGCGCTCGGCGGGGTCGAGCCGGACGTAGTTCTCGGCGCCCTGCCAGGTCCACGACTCCCCGGTGAGCAGGTCGTCGGCGGTGAACGGCGCGTCGGTCGGCAGGCCGAGCGACCACAGGTCCAGGCCGACCGTGGCCTCGCCCACCTGGGACGGGTCCAGGTTCACGACCACCAGCACGACGTCGTCGCCCCACCGGTGCGTGTACGCCACGAGCGACGGGTGGTCGACCCGGGCGGCCCGGAACGACTGCATGCGCCACAGCGCCGGGTGCTCGCGCCGGACCCGGTTGAGCCGCGCCAGGAGCGGCATGAGCGAGTCCGGGTCGTCGTGGTCCCGCTCGACGAGCTGGTACTTCTCGGAGTCGGCGTACTCCTCGTTCTTGGGCGACGCCGGCCGGTTCTCGCCGAGCTCGAAGCCGGAGTAGACGCCCCAGCTCGGCGCCATCGTGGCGGCCAGCACGGCGCGGGACTCGAACACCTCTCGGCTGCCGTCGCGCAGCGGGCCGATCAGGATGTCGGGCGTGTTCGGCCACAGGTTCGGGCGGAACCACCCGGCGCTCGGGGCGTGGGCCAGCTCCTCGCCATACGCCATGAGCTCGTCGGCACCAGTGCGCCAGGTGAAGTACGTGTACGACTGGCTGAACCCGATCTCGCCGAGCAGGTGCATCATCGGCGGCGCCGTGAACGCCTCGGCCAGGAACACCAGGTCCGGGTGCCGTGTGCGCAGGTCGGCGAGCGCCCACTCCCAGAAGGCGAGCGGCTTGGTGTGCGGGTTGTCGACCCGGAAGACCCGGATGCCCCGGGCTGCCCAGAACTCGAAGATGTCCCGGCAGGCCGCCCACATCGCAAGGCGGTCGGCCTCGTCGTCGGGCCAGAAGTTCAGCGGGAAGATGTCCTCGTACCGTTTGGGCGGGTTCTCGGCGGTGCGGATGCTGCCGTCGGTCCGGTGCACGAACCATTCAGGGTGCTCGGTGACCCACGGGTGGTCCGGACTGCACTGCAGCGCGACGTCCATGGCGACCTGCACGCCGAGCGACGCAGCGTGGGCCACGAACCGGTCGAAGTCCTCGAACGTCCCCAGGTCCGGGTGCAGGGCAGTGTGGCCGCCCTCGGGGCTACCGATGGCCCACGGGCTGCCGACGTCGCCCGGCCCCGCGGTCAGAGAGTTGTTGCGGCCCTTGCGCTTGGTCGTGCCGATCGGGTGCACCGGCGGCAGGTAGACGACGTCGAACCCGGCGGCGGCCACCGCGTCCAGCCGCTCGTACGAGTTGGCGCCGGCGACGAACCCGCCCTCGGAGCGCGGGAAGAACTCGTACCAGGCGCCGCGCACCGCCAGCTCGGGGTCGACGCGGAACGGGAATGGTCCCTCCACCGTGGCGCCGACCGGCACGGTCCCGGCCACGGCCTGGGCCAGCGCGTCGTCGGTGCCGGCGGCGACCTTCACCGACTCCTTGCAGTCCGAGCGCAGCGTGGCCGCCGCGTCGGCCACCCGCTCCTGGTCCGGGGCAGGGACGTGCGTCACGACGGCGTCGAGTAGGCGGGCGCCGGCTTCGAGCTCCGGGGCCAGCTCCTCGCCACCGGCGGCGCGCAGCGGCAGGTCCCGGCGCCAGGTGGCGAACTCGTCGACCCAGACGACCACCTCGAACTCGTGCGCGCCGGGCGCCGACGGCGTGAACGTGGCGCGGCAGTCGCCGTCGCGCCCGACGGCGAGCGCAGCCGCTGACCAGTCCCCGCCGACCGGCCGCCAGCGGACGTGCCCCGACAGGAGCGAGTGCCCGTCGCACACCGCCTGCGCGGTCACGGTGACCGGGTCGCCGACGACCGTCGCGACGGCGCGGCCCGACGGGGTCCGCGGCGCGACCTCGGTCACGTAGACCCGGTCCGGACGGCTCACCGTTTGCGGACCGCCCACGTGAACTTGCCCGACGCGAACGGCAGGTCGTCGGTCGAGACCCAGATGCCCGAGATGGTGAAGGCCTGGATGCCGGTCAGGTTGGCGCGGCCCATGACGAAGAACGTGCGGTCGACGCCGGTGGCGGGGTCGGCCACCGTGATCTGACCGGTGACGAACGGGCTGCCCTCTCGGCCCTGCACCTTGATGGACGCGGTCTGGTCGCCGTTGGTCAGCTTGGCCGACAGCTGCCCGTCGTTGGCCGTGGTGTCGGTCAGCTGGGGGAGGCTGGTGGCGTCGAGCGGGAACGAGCCCGAGAACCGGATCGGGCCGGTGACCTCGACGTCGACGCCGAGCTGCTGGGCCGAGGCGAGCGTCCGCAGCGGGGTGACCACGGTCGAGGCGTCGATACCCAGGAGCTTCCGGCCCGTGTCGTAGTCGTAGAAGATCGACGGGCCGTCGCAGGTGCCACCACGACGGCAGAGTGCGTGCGTGAAGTAGCGGCCCTCGGCGGTCCAACCGAACTCGCCCGGACCGAACACGGCGTCCTTCGGCAGGCGGGGCGGCGTGGCGTCCACGACCGGCCCGCCGGCGGTCGCCACCAGGCTCACCCTGCGACAGCGCGACCCGGAGCCGAACACCACGCGGGTGCTGTCGGGCGACACGGCCGGGCTGCAGATGCGGGTCGACACGGCGAGCGTGGTCCGCTCGAGCGTGTCGGTCGAGACCTTCAGGAGCTCCTGGCGGCCCTTGGACGGGCCGACCACCACCAGGAAGCGGCCGTCGGGCGAGAACTGCGGGTCGTCGGCCGAGAACAGCGTGGGCGTCTCGGCGAAGGCGCCCGGGGTGGCGACCGACAGCGTGTACCGGCGGGTGGTCCCGGGCACGACGCTCTGGATCACGAGCAGCTGGGTGGACGCCGACCACGAGATGCCGATGGCGGACCGCAGCGACGGGTCCCCGATGCGACCCACGGCCACCCCGCCGATGGACACGGTCTTCACGACGTTGCCGAGCGTGTCGGACTTGGGGAGCGGCGCCGGGAACGCGCCCTCGGTCGACACGCCGCGCTCGGTGCGGCGGGGCTCGACCATGTCCTTGGTGCCCACGGCCACGTACGCGACCTGGGTGCCGTCGGCGTTCCACGCCAGCACGGGCGCCCGGCCGACGACCGTGGTGACGGCGTCGTTGGCCAGCGTGACGGCTGCCCCGCCGTCGAGCGCACGGGCCACCACGGCGCCCTGGGCCGAGATCCACGCAACCCTGTCGCCGGTGGGCGACAGCGCCACGGCGCCGACGCCGGCCGGCCCGAGGGCCGCACCGAAGCCGACCGGGGTGGGGGTGGCGATGCCCTGTCCGACGAGCACCTCGCCCTTCGGCGTCACGAACGCGACGGCGCCGGTGGGCGTGGCCCTGGTGACGGTGCCGGTGGAGCCGTCGGGGGCGACGGTGGTCGACGTGGGGAGCGTGCCGGTCGGCCCCGACTGAGAGGTGGCTGCGGGCGCAGGGCCGGCACCGACGACCAACAGCCCGGCGACGACGACGGCAGCCACGACGGCGGCGCCGAGCGCGCGGCCGCGACGGGCCAGAGGACGGGGCGCAGCGGCCAGATCGGTCACGGCGCCACGATACCGGCGGACCTGGCCCGGACGGCTGCGCTGCGGGCCCGGGCAATGTTCACACTCAGGCAACGAGTTCCGAGGGGCACCCCGGAACTACGCCGGTAGCGTGGTGCGGAATGAAGGCCCTCCGCAGCTTTACCGTCCGCCCCCGCCTCCCTGAGCCCCTCGTCGCACTCGACCGGCTCGCCAGCAACCTCCGCTGGTCCTGGGACCGCCCCACCCGCGACCTGTTCGCCTCGATCCACCCACAGTCGTGGGACGAGAGCGGCCACGACCCGCGCCGCGTCCTGGCCGAGGTCAGCACCGCCCGGCTCGACCAGCTGGCGACCGACCCGGCGTTCCTCGAGCGTCTGGCCGCCGCCACCGCCTCGCTCGACGCCTACGAAGGCCTCCCCCGCTGGTTCCAGCAGTCGTCGGGCGCCGCGTTCGGCGACGGCGTCGTGGCCTACTTCTCCCCCGAGTTCGGCATCTCCGAGGCGGTCCCCCAGTACTCGGGCGGCCTGGGCGTCCTGGCCGGCGACCACCTGAAGTCGGCGTCCGACCTGGGTGTGCCACTCGTCGCGATCGGTCTCTTCTACCGGCACGGCTACTTCCGCCAGTCGCTCACCGCCGACGGCTGGCAGCAGGAACGCTTCCCCGACCTGGACCCCCACGCCATGGCCCTCGAGCTGTGCGAGAACGTCCGGGTGTCGGTCGACATGGGCGGCCGCCCGCTCGTCGCCCAGGTGTGGCGGGCCATGGTCGGGCGCACGCCGCTCTACCTGCTCGACGCTGACCTGCCCGAGAACCCCGAGGACCTGCAGCTCGTGACCGACCGCCTCTACGGCGGCGACGTCGAGCACCGGCTCCGCCAGGAGATCCTGCTCGGCGTCGGCGGCGTGAGGGCGCTCGCGGCGCTCGGCATCGACGTCTCGGTGTTCCATACCAACGAGGGCCACGCCGGGTTCCTGGGCCTGGAGCGGATCCGCCACCACCTGCAGGCCGACGGACTCTCGTTCGGCGAGGCGTTCGAGGCCGTCCGCGCCGGCGCCGTCTTCACCACCCACACGCCCGTGCCCGCCGGCATCGACCAGTTCCCCCGCGAGCTCATGGAGGAGTACTTCTCCGGCTGGGCCGCCGAGTGCGGCGTCACGATGGACGCACTCATGGCCCTGGGCCACCGCCCCGGTGCCGACCCCACCGACCGCTTCAACATGGCCGTCATGGGCATGCGCCTCGCCGAGCGCCGCAACGGCGTGTCGGCCCTGCACGGCGAGGTCAGCCGGGAGATGTTCGCCGACCTGTGGCCCGGCGTGCCCGAGGACGAGATGCCCGTCGGGTCCATCACCAACGGCGTCCACGGTGCGACCTGGGTGTCGGCCGAGATGGACGAGGTCCTGACCGACTCCGTCGGCGACGACTGGCAGTGGGCCGGACAGGATGCCTGGAACCGTGTGGCCGAGGTCGACAACGTCGCACTCTGGTCGGCGCACTCCGCCGCCAAGGTCCGCATGGTCGAGCACGTCCGCGAGCGGCTCCTGAACTACGGCCTGGCCCAGGGCCGGTCCGCCTCCGAGCTCGAGTGGGTCGACGACGCCCTCGACCCCGAGGCGCTCACCATCTGCTTCGCCCGCCGCATGGCCACCTACAAGCGGGCGGCACTGCTGCTCAGCCAGCCCGAGCGGCTCAAGCGGCTGGTCCTCGACGCTGACCGGCCGGTGCAGTTCGTCTTCGCCGGCAAGGCCCACCCGGCCGACGACCTGGGCAAGGAGCTCATCCGCAAGATCGCCACGTTCGCCCACGAGGCCGACGTGCGGCACCGGTTCGTGTTCGTCGAGGACTACGACATGGCCCTCGCCCGCTCGCTGGTCCAGGGCGCCGACGTCTGGCTCAACACCCCGGTCCGACCCATGGAAGCCTCGGGCACCTCGGGCATGAAGGCCGTCTTCAACGGGGCGCTGCACTGCTCGGTGCTCGACGGCTGGTGGGCCGAGTGCTTCTCCTCGGGCGACGACGACCCGCTCGCCACCGGCCCCAACGGCTGGGCCATCAGCTCGGCCGAAGCCGTGGCCGACGAGGACCGCCGCACCGAGATCGAGGCCAACGGGCTCTTCGACCTGCTCGAGACCCAGCTCGCCCCGCTCTACTGGGAACGTTCGGGTGCCCTCACGCCGGTCGCCTGGGTGGTCCGGATGAAGGAGTCGCTGCGCACCCTCGGCCCGTTCGTCGGCGCCCACCGCATGGTGCGCGACTACGTCGAAGGCCTCTACGTCCCGTCCGC
>CAJANQ010000481.1 GCA_903941145.1 uncultured Actinomycetes bacterium | reverse complement strand
GGGTCCTTCGGCGTGTCCTTGCCGACCGCAAACTCGTCGGGCGGGGCCGTCGGCTCCGGCGGGACGACGTTGTCGGGCGCGTCGATCGTCGTCGGGACCGCATCGGGCGACGTGATCTCGGTGACCGAGGCCAGGTCGGCGGTCGCGGCGGTCGTCGCAACCTCGGCCGACGTCGTGGACGTGGCGGCCGAGTCGTCCTTGGCGCAGCCTGACAGCAGGAGCGTGAGCCCGAGGACGGGCGCGGCGAGGGTGAGGAGATGACGTCGCATGACGCTCATTGTGGGGGACGCGGGACCCAGAAGAACGTCAATCCCCACCGGCATGGACGGTCGGTCAGACCGGCACGGCCGAGTAGCGGCCCCGGTCGTCGCGGACGACCTTGGCCGCCGCCGTCGTGGGGTCGTGCGTAAAGACCAGGGTCGCCGAGCGGTCGGCCATGTCAGCCAGGAACCCTGCCTTCTCGTGGACCACCAGCTCGGGGTAGCGGTCGTACCCCATGGTGATCGGCACGTGCACCCAGGGCACGCCCGGCACCAGGTCGGACGGGTACACGACCGGCCCGTCCGGACCCTTGAGCTCGGTGATCAGGAGCCCCGGCGTGTGCCCGTCGGAGTAGTGGAACCGGTAGTCGGGGCCGAGGACCGCCGAGAACTGCCCCCGCACCCGCTCGAGCCGCGACGTCGCCGTGAGCAGGGCCGGCAGCTCGGCGATGTACGACCCGCGGTCGCGTGGCGTCGGCGCCACTGCACGTTCGAACGCGGCGCTGCTCACGACGTACCGGGCGTTCGGGAACACGAGCGAGGGGGCCGTGTCGGGCTGCCACGCGGCGAGCACTCCGCCGGCGTGGTCGAAGTGCAGGTGGGACAGCACGACGACGTCGACGTCGGCGGGCTGCACGCCGAGCCCGGCCAGCGCGTCCACCAGCACGTGGGTCTCCTCGACCACGCCGAACCGTTCGCGCAGCTCGGGCGAGAAGAACGCACCGACCCCGGACTCGAGCAGCACGTTGCGGCCGGAGTCCTCCTGGACCAGCACGGCCCGGGTGGCGAGCGGGATCCGGTTCTGCTCGTCAGGGGCGATCCACCGCTCCCACATCGCCTTCGGGGCGTTGCCGAACATGGCGCCGCCGTCGAGGCGCTGGGAGTTCCCGAGCAACGGGGTGATCGTCGTCATGGGACCAGTGTGCCGGTCAGTCGTCGGACGTGTCGTCCGGACCGGCGTCGAGGCCCGATGCGGCGAGCCGCTCCAGGAGCGCGTCGCGCACCGAGGTGCCCGGCTCCCGGGCCTTGTCCCCCGCCACCCGCCAGCCCTGCCGGGACGAGTAGAGCAGCGGCGGCTCCTTGAGGCGGCCCTCGCCGGTGGCCGTGACCCGGGCGAAGAACAGGTGGTGGTCGATCCCCTCGCCCGAGTCCCAGGTCTCCTTGACCTCGAACGTCTCGCACTGGAACCACGCGATGCACCCGGGCACCACGGGGAGTCCGTCGTCGTTCAGCTCCACGTACTCGGGGGCCAGGTACTGGAACCTCCGGCCCGGGTACGAGAAGTACTGCCCCTCGGCCACCTGGTCGCCCGCCAGCACCGACACAGTGAACCGGCCGTCGGCCCGCATGAGCGAGTAGGTGTCGTGGAGCGGCGAGACCGACGCCATGACGATCGGCTCGTCGAAGCTCACCTGGCACACCCAGTGCGAGCAGTAGGCCCGGACGACGCCGTCGTGCGCGGCGCCGACGACCTGGACGCCCTTCATCATCTGGCCCAGCGAACGTTTCAGGTCTCGGTCGATCATGCGCGGCACCCTACCGACGTCGGCGGGCACCCGACCGGCCTGCTCCCGGACTATTCGGCCCACCGACGACGTTGCACCCTCGCGTGACCGTCACCGACTCGTTCTCGCGCCATGCCAACCACCGGAAGTGGAACGTGGGGGTCGGCACCCTCCACCTGGCCCAGGCGGTGGCCATCCTGGCGATCAGCACGTCGTTCGCCATCCCTGTCGCCGCCACCGTGCAGACCGGTCCGCCCGGTGCCGCCGGCTCGCTCACCCAGCGCAGCACGGTGTTCG
>CAJANQ010000480.1 GCA_903941145.1 uncultured Actinomycetes bacterium | reverse complement strand
CCTCAACCACACCGGCTCGCACAAGATCAACAACGTCCTGGGCCAGGCGCTCCTTGCCCGACGGATGGGCAAGTCCCGGCTGGTCGCCGAGACCGGCGCCGGCCAGCACGGCGTGGCCACCGCCACGGCGGCTGCGCTCATGGGAATGGAGTGCGTCGTCTACATGGGCGAGGTCGACATGGCCCGCCAGGAGCTCAACGTGTTCCGCATGAAGCTCCTCGGGGCAGAGGTGCGTCCAGCACTCTCCGGGTCCCGCACCCTCAAGGACGCGGTCAACGAGGCCATGCGCTCGTGGGTCGCCACCGTGACGGACACGCACTACTGCCTGGGCTCGGTGATGGGCCCGCACCCGTACCCGTTCATGGTGCGCGAGTTCCACCGCGTCATCGGTGACGAGGCCCGTGAGCAGTGCGCAGCGCTCCTTGGCGGCGCCCCCGACATGGTGGTCGCCTGCGTCGGCGGCGGCTCTAACGCCGCTGGCATTTTCTCCGGCTTCGCAGAGGACCCGTCGGTCGAGCTGGTCGGCGTCGAGCCGGCGGGCGGCGCCGCAGTCGGCCACGGCGTGCCGGGCATCGTCCACGGCATGAAGTCGTACCTGATGCAGGACGAGTTCGGTCAGGTCGAGGAGGCCCACTCCATCTCGGCCGGACTGGACTACCCGGGCGTCGGTCCCGAGCACGCACACCTGGCCGCGTCGGGCCGTGCCCGCTACGAGCCCGTCACCGACGAAGAGGTGGTCGAGGCCTTCGTGCTGGTGTCGCGCACCGAGGGGATCATCCCGGCGCTCGAGCCCGCCCATGCCGTGGCCTGGGTCGCCCAGCAGCGCGAGGCCCTCGCCGGGAAGACCGTGCTCATCAACATGTCGGGCCGCGGCGACAAGGACGTCGGCCAGATGATGGAGGTCCTCCGTGACCGCCTCTGACGGACCGGGAGCGTTCGAGTCGGCGCTGCTGGCCCGCCGCGCTGCCGGCGGCAAGAGCCTGGTGCCCTACCTGACCGGCGGGCTGGGCGACTGGACGCACATGGTGGGTGCGGCGGTGCACGCCGGCGCCGACGCCGTCGAGGTGGGTATCCCGTTCTCCGACCCGGTCATGGACGGCCCGGTCATCCAGGAGGCCAACGACCGCTCCCTGTCGGCCGGCACCACACCGACCACGGTCTTGGACGACCTCTCCCGCACCGACGTCGGCGTGCCGGTCGCCGTGATGACCTACGCCAACCTGGTGTACCGCTTCGGCTGGGACCGGTTCGCGTCGTCCGCGGCGGCCGCCGGGGTGAGCGCAGCGATCCTTCCCGACATCCCGCTCGAGGAGTCGGGCGACTGGTGCACCGCGGCGGACGCCGCAGGCATCGAGACCGTCATGCTGGCCGCACCCACCGGTTCCGACGAGCGCATCGGCCGCATCGTGGACCGCGCCCGCGGGTTCGTCTACGCGGTCGGGCTGCTCGGCGTGACGGGGGAGCGCGACTCGCTCGCCGCGTCCGCGCTCGAGATCGCCCGCCGCTGCAAGGACCTGACCGACCGCCCGGTCCTGGTCGGCATCGGCATCTCCACGCCTGCCCAGGCCGTCGAGGTGTGCGAGGTCGCGGACGGCGTCGTCGTCGGCTCGGCCGTGGTGCGCCGCATGGTCGAGACCGGGTCGCCCGACGCGGTGGCCGAGCTCGTCGGGCAGTTCCGCGCCGCGCTCGACGCCGGCTGAGCGGCCCTCCCGGGCCTCCCGGAACGATGGACGGCCGGACACGGATTTCCGAAAACCGCGGAATTTCGGGGGAAATGCCGTCCAGCGCCCGTGTTACGTGCTAGTTACAGGGGTGCAATTTGCCATGTCGGCCGAACCTCGGTCGTCGACCGGGAGGATATTCCATGAACAAGAGCGAACTCATCGAGACCATCGCCCAGCGCACCGGCCAGTCCAAGGCTTCCGTGCAGGGCGTCATCGACACCTTTGAGGAGATTGCCGGCGACATCGTCGCCAAGGGCAAGGAGACCCTGGTCATCCCGGGCTTCCTCAAGTTTGAGCAGACCAAGCGTGCCGCTCGCACGGGCCGCAACCCGCAGACCGGCGAGACCATCCAGGTCCCGGCCTCCAACGCCGCCAAGGTGTCGGCCGGCTCCAAGCTGAAGGCCCGCGCCAAGTCCGGCAAGTGACCTTCTGACGACCTAGGTCGTAGGCAGGGCCGCCCTTCGGGGCGGCTCTGTCGCGTCCGGGCTACTTCACGACCCCGTTGGAGGCCCAGACCGCCTTGCCCGCAGCGGTCTGCACCCGCAGCACCCCGTCGTTGCCCAGGACTGCGGCCGTCGCCCCCTTGCCAAAGGTGTTGTACGAGCCCAGCAGCCGGCCGGTGGTCGAGTAGACGACCAGGTTGCCGTCGGACTGCATGACGAGCACCGGCGACAGCGCAGGGTCCCGGGTCTTCGACTGCCACATGAGCCTGCCGAGCCGGTAGATCACGACGTTCCCGTCACCCTGGACGGTCAGCACCGCAGCGCCGTCGGCCGAGAAGAGCTTGCGCTCTGCCCCGAGCTGCTCGCCGTTGACGAGCCGGTCCCACGGGGTGGCGCCCCGGTCCGAGCGCCACACGTCGCGGGGGAAGGCCAGGCTCCGCACGGTGGCCACGTCGCCGCTGGTGATGGCGAGCGTCCCGTCGGTCTTCAGGACCAGCCGCTCGACCCCGTAGTTGCTGCCGGGGCTGCGCCAGGCGACGGCACCGGCTGGCGTGCGGACCTCCACGTAGCCCCCGGGGTGCATGAGCGCCCCGGAACCGGGGACTGCAGTCCCTGTGGAGAACGTGACACCGGCAGCACTCCGGGCGACCAGGTTGCCGTCGGTCTGCATCGTCAGCGTGGCCGAGCCGCGCCGGAGCGACTGGCCGCTGCCCAGCCAGCGGCCCTCGAGGAGCTGGTCGAACGGCCCGGAGAGGGCGCCCTGCACCCCGGTCAGCTGCGGGTTGCCGCCGAAGTGGTGCCAGCCCCGCGACCCGAGCGTGCCGCCGGTCGTGGTGTACGAGCTGATCTGTGCGCCAAGGCCGTTGTAGCCCGCCAGGGTGATGCGGACGCCGGTGGGTGTCGCCGTGACGACCGGGGTGTTCTGCACGACCAGGTTGGTGTTGATGGTGGTCAGGATGCCGAGGGTCCGGCCGCTCAGCACCAGGAACGAGCCCTGGCGGGCCGGGACGAACAGGTCCTGCGCGCCGTCTGCGTCGACGTCGGCCGTGGCGACCGACATGGAGCTGGGGTAGGCGAGGGGAGCGCCGTAGGACCGCAGCGCGGTGCCGGTGTCGGCCGTGACGGCCCCCGTGGAGCCGTCGAGCACGACGACCCGGGGGTAGGTGTTGGCGCCGTCGGCGATCCCGAGCAGCTGCACCACGTCGAGCGACCCGGTGCCGGACACGTCGGCGAGGACCGGGGACGGCTCGACCCGGGCGCCGAGCGCCGGCGACGCCCACCGCAGCGTGCAGTCGGCGTCGTAGGCCACGACCTGGTTCCCGCCGTCGCCGGTCTGCACCGGCCCGGTCGAGCCGAACACGATGAGCGGACGGCCGTCGACGGTGCCCACCGACGGGGACGAGTTGTTGTAGCCCGACGCCGCGTACGCGAGCCCGTTGACGAACTGGGTCGCCGAGCAGACCTGCACGCCGTCGGCCGTGACGATGCGGAGCAGCCCGCCGGCACGGTCCCCGGCAAACGCGGGGGAGGTGTCGTTGCTGGTCACCACGGCCGGCGCGCCGGTGCCGTACAGGTCCGCCACGGCCGGGGTCGCCATCGTCGAGTCGGCGTTGAGCAGGGCCCACCGCTGCGCGCCGGTCGACGCGTCGACGCCGTAGACCCACTGCCCGGACGACCCCAGGTAGCCGCGCTGGCCGGTCGCACTCGGTCCGAGCGAGAGTCCCGAGAGCAGGAAGCCCACTGTCGGGCTCGACGGCAGCACGGTCGTGGGGTTCGAGCTCCAGACGGACTGTCCGGACGCGCTGAACTTCCGCACGAGCGGGTACCGGGCGATGCCGTCGGTCGCCACGGGCACATAGACGTTGGACCCGTCCGACGAGAGCGGCGCCCGCACCCCGAAGCCGACGTTCGTCGACGACCACCCGCTGACCGGTTCGCCGGTCGTCAGGTCGTAGGCCCGGACGTTGCCGGCGTTGTCGGCCGCCGCGACGAACGGCTGGGAGCCGTTGGCGACCAGGACGGGCGACGACGTGGACACGGCCCTCCCGGCGGCGACCTGCCGTGTCCAGCTCACGGAGAACGAGGGGGTGGCCACGGCGCCCACGGCCGAGGGCTGGACCACGACGACCGGCACCGCAACAAGGACGGCCGCTGCAACGAGGGCGAGTGCTGGACGACGGAGGGGCATGCGGCGACTTTCGGGGTCGAGGGTTCATGCTGGGTATCGGCGCCGACCGGTCCGGCCCTGAGCGAATTGCGGTTCGAGGTCGAGGCCCAGACCGAGGCGGCCACCAAACTCCATACCCACTGTGGCAGGCTGCCGGTCCACGCAAGCGGGGCGCTTGAGGAAAGGGAAGAGGGATGGCTGAAGAGAACGACGACGTGTCACAGGGCCTCCCTACGGTGCCCGACATGGTTCAGCTCTCACCCGGTGACAAGGCCCCTGCGATCGCGCTGCTCGACCAGGCTGGCGACAAGGTGCGCCTGTCGGGGTTCAAGGGCCGCAAGGTCCTGATCTTCTTCTACCCAAAGGCCGACACCCCCGGCTGCACCACCCAGGCCTGCGGCCTTCGTGACGTGGCGGCCGACATCGGAGACACCGTGGTCCTCGGCATCAGCCCCGACCTCCCGCCCAAGCTCGAGAAGTTCGACACCAAGCACGGCCTGGGGTTCACGCTCCTGTCCGACCCCGAGCACGCTGTGGCCGAGGCGTACGGCGTCTGGGGCGAGAAGAAGCTCTACGGGCGTGCCTACATGGGCATCGTGCGCTCGGCGTTCCTGATCGGCGAGAACGGCAAGGTCGAGCAGGCCTGGTACAAGATCAGCCCCAAGGACACCCCGCTCAAGCTGCTCGCCGCCCTCAAGGGCTGAGCCGGCTCAGTCCCGGTAGGTGTCCAGCCGGCGGAGCTTCTCCGCGAAGTGCTGCTCGTCTGGCAGAGTTGGGGCGGCGCTGACCGCGTCGACGTCCGACCGCCTCAGCCGCAACGCGGTGCTCGCTCTTGGAGTCCCCATGCAACCCACTGGCCGTACCGTCCGGATCGTCCGACTTGTCGCGACGGTGCTCGTAGCCGCCGCGGTGCTCGGCGGGTGCTCCTCGTCCGACGACGCCGCGCCGACCTCCAACGGCGGACTCACGCAGTCCGAGTTCTCGGTCCGCGTGCGCACCACGTCGGTGGGCAAGGTGCTCGTCGACCGCTCCGGTCGGACGCTCTACGTCTATACCCCCGACGGTACGGGTGCACCGCGGTGCACCGACTCGTGCGCCGGCGCCTGGCCGCCCGTGGCCGCCGAGAAGGACCTGCCTGCTGGCAAGGGTGTGACCGCGAAGGTCGGCCAGGTGAAGGGGGAGTCGGGCGACCCGCAGCTGACCGTGGCCGGACAGCCCGTGTACCGCTTCGGCGGTGACGTCGCACCCGGCGACGTGCGCGGCCAGGGCCAGGGCGGTGTGTGGTTCGTGCTCGACCCGACCGGCGCTCCGGTCCGCTAGGGCGGCCGCGCCGCGGCGTCGGAGGCGATGCTCGGAGGTCCGCGTCGTGCCGGCCGCGGGCGGGGCGGGCAAAGGGCAGGGGAGGGTTTTGGCTCGGATCCCTCCCGTTTCGCCACGCTCTGCGCGAGCCCGAACGCTGGCGGCGCGTAGCGGCAAAAAATTCGTTTCCCCCCCCTTGCCGAACAATTTTTCCTCGGGTATCAATCCCCTCAGCCATTGGCCGTCGGAGGGACGGTGATGGCGGCAACCAAATGTCTGGGGGGACCATGAAGGTGCTGAGGGTTGTACTGCTGCCGGTGGTGTGCGCAGTTTCTTTGCTGGCCGCGGCCTGTACTCCAACTCCAACTGGCGGGGGTACCGGGAGCAACATCGCTCCCATCGCGGTGGCCAACGCCGACACCGACAGCGGCCAGGCGCCACTGCTGGTCCGGTTCTCGTCGGTTGGGTCCCAGGACGCCGACGGTTTCGTCGAGGAGTACAGCTGGAACTTCGGTGACGGCTCGGCCACCAGCGCCGCTCCCAACCCGACGCACACCTACACCCGTGGCGGCGTGTTCACCGCCACGCTGACGGTCACCGACGACGGCGGCCGCTCGGCGAGCGCCGCGACGGTCGTCGTGGTCACCCCGCCCGACAACCTCTCGCCGGTCGCGACCATCACGG
>CAJANQ010000479.1 GCA_903941145.1 uncultured Actinomycetes bacterium | reverse complement strand
CGCCCGCCGCGTCGAACAGGTCGTGGTCCTCGAGCCAGCGCACCTGGAAGTACGACGAAAACGCCGAGACCGAGCACCGTCCGCCGGGCCGGAGCGCCGCACCGATGCCGCGGAGGACCGACTCGTCGGCCACCAGGTTCTGCGGGTCGCCGGCGTCCGACGGACCGCCCAGGCCGAATGCCCCTTGGCAGAGCGAGACCGCGGCGTCGAAGTCGCGGCCGTCGAACCGGTCGTCGCCCACCATCGCCCGGGCGTCGGCGCGGTGGAACTCCACCAGGCCGCTCACGCCCTCACGGTCGGCGAGCTCCAGCGCGACCTCCACGAACCGCTCAGAGATGTCGACGCCGACGGCCTCGATGCCCCGCTTGGCGAGGGCGACGGAGTGCCGGCCGGGGCCGCAGCCCACGTCGAGCACGCGCATGCCGGGCTCCAGACCGAGGACGCCGACCAGGAAGTTGACCTCCTGCTCGGTGCCCATCGTGAACGAGTACCGCAGGTAGGCCGGGCCCATGTGGTCGGCGAGGTCCTCGAACCAGTGCCGGTCGTCCGCCGGCGTGTCGGCCACCCTCAGCCCTTGGCGGCGGCCCACGAGTCGCCGTGGGAGAGGTTGATCTCGAGCGGGACCCGCAGGTCGAACGCCCCGGACATCGCCTCGCGGACGACCTCGGTGGCGGCGTCGAGCTCGCCCTCGGCGACCTCGAGGATCACTTCGTCGTGGACCTGGAGGACGACCCGGCTCTGCAGCCCCCGGTCGTCGACGAGCGCGTCGAGGTGCACGAGGGCCACCTTGAAGATGTCGGCCGCCAGCCCCTGGATCGGGGCGTTCATGGCCTGACGCTCCCCCATCATCCGGATGTTGCGCTGGCCGCTCGACAGCTCGGGGATGCGGCGACGACGACCGAAGACGGTCTCGGTGTAGCCGCGCTCGCGGGCCTCGGCGACGGTGCGCTCCATGAACTCCTTCACCGACGGGAACGCCGTGAAGTAGGCATCGAGGATGGTCTGCGCCTCACCGGTCGGGATGCCGAGCCGCTGGCCGAGCCCGTAGGCCTCCATGCCGTAGGCCAGGCCGTACGAGACCATCTTGGACTTGGACCGCTGGTCGACGCTCACGTTGGCAGGGTCGACCCCGAAGATGCGGGCCGCGGTCGAGCTGTGGATGTCCTCGCCGGCGGTGAACGCTCCGATGAGACCGGGGTCGTCGGACAGGTGGGCGATGCAGCGCAGCTCGATCTGGTTGTAGTCGGCGACGAGGAACTCGAACCCGGGGGCCGGCACGAACGCCTGCCGGAACTTGCGCCCCTCCTCGGACCGCACCGGGATGTTGTGCAGGTTGGGCGCGTCGGACGACAGCCGGCCGGTGCGGGCGACGGTCTGGTTGAACGTGGCGTGGATGCGTCCGTCGGGGGCGACCTCGGCGATGAGCCCCTCGCCGTAGGTGGACCGGAGCTTCTCGACCTCGCGGAACCGCAACAGGTGCTCGACGACCGGGTGCTCGTGGCGGATCTTCTCGAGGGTGGCCTGGTCGGTGGAGTAGCCGGTCTTGGTCTTCTTGCCCGGGGTGAGCCCCAGCTTCTCGAACAGGATCGGGCCCAGCTGCTTGGGCGAGTTCACGTTGAAGTCCTCGCCGGCGGCCTCGATCACCGCGGCGCGCTCGGTGTCGCACTCGGCGGTGAGCTCGGTCCGCAGCCGTTCGAGCACCGACACGTCGACCCCGATACCGAGGTGCTCCATGCGGGCGAGGACCCGGACGAGCGGCACCTCGATCCGGCGGTTCAGGTCGGCCAGGCCCTGGGCCTCGAGCGACTCGAGGAGCTTGGGGGCCAGGAGTGCGGCGGCGAGCGCGGAGCGGGCGGCCTCGGTGCCGGTCGGGGTACCGCCGTCGTCCAGCCCCAGGTCGAGCTGGCCGGTGGCCTCGGCCTCGGACTTGGCCAGCTCGGCACCCAGGTGCTTCTGCAGCAGCGAGTCGAGCGAGTAGTCGGTGTCGGCCGGGTCGAGCAGGTAGGCGGCGAGCTTGGTGTCGACCGTGAGCCGGGTCAGGTCCAGGTCGGCGCCGAGCAGTGACCGCAGGAGCGGCTTCACGTCGTGGCCGACGACCTCGGCCCGGCCGGTGAGCACTGCGCCCAGCTCGTCGGCCACGGAACCGAACTGTCCGGCGGCGACCCACGTGGCCTCGGCGGTGGACGGGTCGGCGACGACGGCGAGGCCGAGCAGCTCCGAGCGGCCCGGCGTACCGTCCCACTCGCCCGCCACGGCCACCGTCTGGCGGCCGGCGGCAGCGACCAGCGCGGCTCGCAGCGCGGCGTCGGTGTCGGGGACCGTCAGCTCGGCCTCGACCACGACGGCGTCGGGCGTCTCGACCGCGCCGAACAGGTCGGGGAAGGCGTCGCCCAGGCGGGGCACGAGCGACGGGAACTCGAGCGACTTGAACAGCTCGAGGACGGCGTCGGCGTCCACCGGCGCCTGCTGCAGGTCGGCGAGTCCGACCTCGAGCGGGACGTCACGGACGAGTGCCATGAGCTCGGCGTTGGTGCGGGCCTGGAACTCGTTCTCGGTCAGGTTCTGGCGGAGCTTGGGCGTCTGCTCGTCAAGGTGCTCGAAGATGCCGTCGAGGTCCCCGTAGGTGGTGACCAGCTTGGCGGCGGTCTTCTCGCCAACACCCGGGACGCCGGGCAGGTTGTCCGACGGGTCGCCACGGAGTGCGGCATACCAGACGTACTGGTCGGGCTTCACCCCGGTGCGCTCTTCGATGCCAGCCTCGTCGTAGAGCGCGTAGTCCGACACGCCTCGCTTGTTGTAGAGCACCCGGACGTGGGGGTCCTGCACCAGCTGGTAGCTGTCGCGGTCGCCGGTGACGATGATGACGTCGGTCGAGGCCGCGGCGGCCTGGGTGGCGAGCGTGGCGATGACGTCGTCGGCCTCGAACCCCACGCGGGTCACGACCGGCAGACCGAGCGCGTCGACGACCTCGCGCACGATCCCCATCTGCTGGACCAGCACGTCGGGGGTCTTCTCGCGGTTCGCCTTGTAGGACTCGAGCCGCTGGTGGCGGAACGTCGGCTCCTTGAGGTCGAACATGACGACGACCTGGTCGGGGCGGTGGTCACGCACCAGGTTGAGCAGCATCGAGGTGAAGCCGAACACGGCGTTGGTCACCTGCCCCGAGGACGTCGCCATGTCGGGCGGAAGCGCGAAGAACGCCCGGTAGGTCAGGGAGTTCCCGTCGATCAGCATCACCGTGGGCACGGCGAGGACAGTAGTGCCGGGCGCGGACGCCCGGGACCGGCGGAGTGGGCCGCCCTGACGGGTCAGTCGGCGGCGGGCGCCGAGTTCGGGAGGAGGGTCCCGGCGATGACCTCTTCGGCCACCGACCTCATGGTGCGCCGTTCGCGCATCGCGGTCTTCTGGACGAACTCGAACGCGGCGTGCTCGGGCAGGCCGTGGCGGTCCATGAGGACCCCCTTGGCGCGGTCGACGACCTTGCGGGACGCCAGCTGCTCCTCGGCACCCTCGGCGGCCTCGACGAGCTGCTGCTCGGAGCGGAACCGGGCAAGGGCCACCTCGATGGCCGGCGCCAGGTCGTGGCGCTCGAACGGCTTCACGACATAGCCGTGCACGCCGGCGTCGCTGGCCTCCTCGATGAGCTCACGCTGCGAGAACGCCGAGACCAGCACGACGGCGGCCAGGCGTTCGCCGGCGATGGCCCGTGCGGCGGAGATGCCGTCCATGCCCGGCATCTTGATGTCGAGCAGGGCCACGTCGGGGCGGTGCTCGCGCACCAGCTCGACCGCCTCGTCGCCACGGCCGCACTCGGCGACGACCTCGTAGCCCTCTTCCTGGAGCAGTTCACGCAGGTCCATCCGGATGATGGCCTCGTCCTCTGCCACGACAACTCTGGTGGGCACCGTTGCCGACCTGCTTCCTTCGGTCCTCGCTGCACCGCTGCAGCGGCCGCCCCAGTGCGGCGACCCACACTCTACGGCGCCGTTCGAGATCTACGCGCCGACATCCGGCCAGATCTGCAGCGGTCCGCAGACGGCCGGCGGGCGCAGGGGCTCAGCCCTGGCGGGCGAGCATGCGGTCGAGCAGGTCGTCCTGCTCGGCCTCGAGGCGGGCCAGCTCGGCCGCCATGTCGGCCCGGTGGCGGGCCATCGCCGAGGTGGTGCGCTCGGCGTGCCGGTGCTCCTCGTCGGCCAGCGGCGTCTCGGACACCATCGCCCGGATCCGCGAGTCGTCGGCCAGGTCGGCGAAGTGGGCCAGCTGCTCGTCGGCGACGGCCATCTCCTCGCGGAGCGCGCTGATGCGCCGACCGACCTGGCGCAGACGACGTTCGAGTAGGAACCCCACGGACCACAGCATACGGACCGACAGGGTCTGGCCACCCACCATGTCGCGACTCCGGCCGACGGGGGCCCGACGGGCGCCCGACGGGGGCAAGATGGTGGCCGTGCCCGGACCGACCGACGACCAGCTCGCCCGTTGGGGCGTGGCCCCCGGCTGGTGGGCCACCGACGGCGGCTGGCGCGATGCCGACCCCTCGGCCACGGATGCCGTGCTCGCCGCCATGGGCGCCGACCGGCACCCCGACGGCCCTCCCGCTGCCCGGTTGCGGTTCGTCGGGGCGGGCGAGGCGGCCACGGTCGAGGTCCCCTCG
>CAJANQ010000478.1 GCA_903941145.1 uncultured Actinomycetes bacterium | reverse complement strand
TCGACCGGGGTGAGCGCGATCGTGGCCTCGCCGCCGAACCCGACCACCGAGAGCCCGGTCACCGACGCCCCCGCGCCGACCGACCCGCCGGCACCGACGACCGACCGCTCCACGCGGGCGCCGTCACCGACCTTCACGCCGTCCATGAGGACGGAGTCGACCACCTCTGCACCAGCGCCGACGACGCTCCCGGCGCCGACGAACGAACGTTGGACCTTGGCGGTCGGGTCGACCGTGGCATCCGGGTGCACACCCTCGGCCGGACCGCTCGCACGACGGCCGTCGAGCAGGTCGAGGTGGGCCTGGACGTAGGCCTCGGGGGTGCCGGCGTCGATCCAGTAGGCCTCGGAGCCGACGGCGAAGAGCCGCTGCGCCTGTGCGACCGCCGGGAACACGTCCCGCTCGATCGAGGTGCGGACCCCGGGCTGGACCCGTGCGAGGAACTCGGGCTCGAGCACGTAGGTCCCGGCGTTGATCCAGTTGCTCGGAGCAGGACCGGGAGGCGGCTTCTCGATGAACGCCTCGACCCGTCCGTCGGCGTCGGTCGCGACCACGCCGTAGCGGGACGGGTCCTCGACCGGGGTGAGCGCGATCGTGGCCTCGCCGCCGAACGCCTGGTGGCGGGCCCACAGGTCGGCCACGTCCAGGTCGGTCAGGACGTCGCCGTTGAGCGCGAGCACGCGTTCGTCGTAGCCAGCCGCGTCGTAGGCGAACCGGATGGCACCAGCAGTATCGAGCGGCTCGGGCTCCACTGCGTACACCAGACGCACGCCGGCGCAGACTGCGTCAGGGAACGCGGCCTGGAACGCGTCGGGCTGGTAGCCGAGCGACAGGACGACCTCGGTCACGCCGAACGAGCCGAGCTGGGCGACGACCTGCTCGACCATCGTGGTGCGGCCCATCGGCAGCATCTGCTTGGGGGCCTTGAGCGTGAGCGGCCGCAGGCGCGTGCCGAACCCGCCCACCAGGGCGATGGCCTTCATCCGGGGGACCTACTTCTTGCCGGCAGCCGTCGTGGGCGGCGCGGTGGTCGCCGGCGCCGTCGTCGCAGGGGCGGTCGTCGCAGGGGCGGTCGTCGGCGCGACGCCGCTGGTGTCGCCCGGCTGCGGGGTCTCTTCGAGGTCGATCGGGTTGGCCAGGTCCTTCACCGACGGCGGGAGCGTGATCTTGGTGCCCTCCGGCACGAACGCCAGCACGAAGGCACTGCCGTCCTCGGCGAACCGGGTCTGGGTGATGTTCTTGGTGATCTTCTTGGGCTTGGTGGTGTCGTTCGCCTGGGGCGGCCACGCATAGAGCGTCAGCGAGGCCGGCTTGCCGTCGCACTTGTCGCCGTTGGTGTAGGTCTTGCCGCCCGGAAGGGTGATCGAGGTGTCGGTGACCTTGACACCCGTCTGGTCCAGGTACTTGCCCAGCTGGGCGTTCTTGCCGGATGCGCCGGAACCGAACGGATGGATGTGGATCAGGCCGTCGGCGTGCGTGTGGATGCCCAGACGGTCCGGGCCGACGTCGGTGAGCGGGTCCTGGAAGTCCCCGCAGATGTTGATGCCGAGCGCTGCGTGCCAGTGGTCCTTGGGCGTGGGCTTCTCGCCGGCCGAAGCCTGACGCTGGTTCGTAGCCACGAAGACCAGTGAGATGCCCACCAGCATGATGGCGACGATGAGCGCCGGGTAGCCCAGGTTGCGGCGCTGCCCGGGGGCACGCGACACCCCGGCCTGCTGGACCTTGCGGATCTTCTTGGAGGAGGAGGCCTTACCCATACAGAGCGGACGCTAGTCGGCGACGGACCCGCGTCCGAACCGGGCCGAGAGGTTGTTCAGGCTCGCCGCTGCCAGCGTTCCCGGCGGACCTGCTCGAAGAGCGTCTCGTAGGACGCACCCACGGCAGCCGGGGAGACCCAGCCCTCGACGAACGCCCGCCCCGACTCCCCCATCGCCGTCCGTCGGGCAGGGTCGTCAAGGAGGTCGGTCAGTGCGGCACAGAAGGCGTCGGGGTCCTCCGGCGGCACCGACACGCCGGCCAAGGCGCGTTCGATGGTGGTGGCCACCTCGGTCCCGGCGTCGACGCTGGCCAGCACCGGGCGTCCCGCGGCCAGGATCGAGTAGAGCTTCGACGGGACGCTGGAACGGGCCAGGCCGCGCTTGAGCGGCACGACGTGCAGGTCGCCCGCCGCCAGCACCTCGGGCAGGCGTTCGCGGGGCTGCATCTCGACGAACTTCAGGTTGTCGAGGCCCGCCGCCGACTCCACGAGGGCGTCCTTGGCCGAGCCGCCGCCGTTCACGACGAACACGACGTCGTCTCGGTCCCGGAACCGTCGGGCTGCCTCGACCAGCAGGTCCAGCGACTGCGACAGGCCGACGTTCCCGGCGTACAGCACCACGGTCCGGTCCCCCAGGCCGTACTGCTCCCGGTAGGAGTTCATGCGGTCTGCCGGCGCGATGCGCTCCGTGTCCACGAAGTTCGGGATCACGTGCACCCGCTCCGGACGGTGCGTGCCCAGCTTCCCGCCGACGTTGTCGCGCAGGTCCTCGCTCAGCACCGTGACAGCGTCCGAGCGCCGGTAGAGGAACTTCTCCAGCGCCGACGCCGCGGCGATCACCCGGGGGTTGGTGATGGCCCCCAGCTCGACGGCCACGTCGGGGAACACGTCCTGGATGTTGAACACGAACGGTGCCCGCCGGAAGGTCGCGGCCAGCCAGCCGGCCACTCCGAGCGGCAGCGGCGGCGACATCACCATGACGGCGTCGGGCCGCATCCGTGTGGCGGTGGCCGCCACCACCGACATGGCGGTGAACCCGCCGAACGCCACGGCGCGGGCCGGGATGTTGGTCTTGTCGGTGGGGAACGGGTGGAGCCGCGTGATCCAGCCCCAGTCGGTCGTCTCGGTCCTCCAGGGCCGGCCGCCCCACCCGTCCTCGACCTTGTGGTGGCGGTACCAGGGCAGCGCCGTGACCACGTGCAGCCGGTGCCCGCGGTCGGCGAGTGCGGCGGCGATGGCCGACATCACCTCGCCGGTCGGGGCGACGTCAGGGGCAAAGTGCGGGCAGAGGACGAGCAGGTTCATGGGGGTCGAAGGTCAGCCGCGGGCCATGGCGTAGGCGGCGAGCTGGGCCTGTGCGGTGCGGGCCGGGGTGAAGGCCGCTGCCAGGGCACGACCACGGTCGGCCCGGGCCTGTCGCTCGGCGTCGGTCAGTCGGAGTACGTCCTGCATGGCTGTGGCCCACCCTGCCACATCGTCCGGGTCGACGAGGTCTGCCGGGGCGGCCACCTCGGGGAGCGAGCCGGCGCTCGCGACCACCACCGGACAGCCCCGCACCTGCGCCTCGACGACCGGCAGGCCGAACCCCTCGTAGCGGGACGGCACGACCACCGCGGCGGCCGAGCTGTAGAGGCGCTCGAGCAGCTCGGCGGGGACGCGGCCGGTGCGCCGCACCCGGTCGGTCAGCCCCAGCTTCACGACGGTCGAGATGACGTCGCCCTCGCTCGGGCCCAGGCCGCCGGCGAGCACCAGCTCGACGTCGGCCCCCGACCCCACCAGCTCGGCGAACGCGGCCAGCAGGACCTGGTGGTTCTTGTGGGGGTAGGTGATCGCCGGCCAGAGGAAGTAGGGCCGGGTCGGGACGTGGTCGGCCAGACCTGGGTCGGGCTGCCCGTCGTCGGCCCGCACGGGCGGGTGGGGCGAGGCGTGCCCCGGGAGCTGCGGCACAGGCGGCGCGGCCCACGGGACCACGACGACGCGTTCGTCGGGCACCTTCAAGAGCTCCATCACCCGGCCGCGGGTGAACTCGCTCGGCACGCAGACGACCTGCGCCACCCGGGCGGACCGGCCCACCATGGCGCGGACGTACGTGCGCTTGGTGGCCGTGAAGTTGCCCGGCAGGTCGAGCGGCTGCAGGTCGTGGACGGTCAGCACCACCCGGCCGGGGTGGGCCAGCGGCACGATGCCGCCGGCGTGGTGGACGACCTGTGCGTCCAGCTGCCGCGCCACCTGGGCGAGCACGGTCTGCTCGGCCAGGACTCGCCGGGGCTTGGAACGGGCGTCGAGGTCCACCACCTGCACCTCGAACCGCTCCGCCAGGTCCGGGTGGGCGGCCTGCACGGCCGGCGTCATGGCCAGGTGGACCTCGGGGAACTCGCCGGGCACCAGCTCGTCGGCGACGGCGCGCAGCATCGTGGTGACCGACTCCTCGCTCCCGCCCACGCGGCCGGGTACCAGCCACAACAGGTTGACCAGCAGACGGTCGCTCATCGCAGTGCTCCTGCTGCCTCGGTGTAGGCGGCCACGGCGGCGTCGGCCACGGCGGACCAGGTGAACCCGGCTGCCCTCGAACGGCCGGCGGCACGGAGACGGTCGGCCAGACCTGCGTCGTCGAGGACCTGAGCCAGACCGCCAGCGAGCGAGTCGACGTCGAGCGGGTCGACCAGCACTGCGGCGTCCCCGGCGACCTCGGCGCACGCGGTCTCGGCCGAGGTCACGACGGGGGCGCCGGCCGCCATCGCCTCCAGCACCGGGAGCCCGAAGCCCTCGGCCAGCGAC
>CAJANQ010000477.1 GCA_903941145.1 uncultured Actinomycetes bacterium | reverse complement strand
GTCCCGCCGTGGTCATGGCGGGGTCCGGCGAGGTCGTGACCTACGCCGAGCTGCACCGCACCGCCTGCCAGTTCGCCAACCTGCTGCGGTCACTTGGCCTCGAGCCGGGCGACCACGTGGCGCTCGGGATGGAGAACGGGCCGATGTTCCTGCCGCTCGCGTGGGGCGCCCACTACGCCGGGCTCTACTACACGGCGTTCTCCACGCGACTGTCCGCCGAGGAGGCGGCCTACGTGGTCGACGACTGCGGCGCCAAGGTCCTGGTGCTGTCCGACCACCTGTCGCCGCTCGCCGCGGACCTGGTCGCCGGCGCCCCCAAGGTCGGGCACCGGTTCTCGCTGGGCGGTGCGCTCGACGGGTACGAGCCGCTCGAGGACGCGCTCGCCGCGCAGCCGGGCGAGGAGCCCGACGGGCTGGTGGAGGGCGAGGACATGCTGTACTCGTCGGGGACGACCGGCAGGCCCAAGGGCGTGAAACCGCCGATGCGGGACGTGCCGCTCGGCACCCCCGGCGTGATCTACCTGCTGGTGGTGGGCCTCTTCGGGGCCAACGAGGAGACCGTGTACCTCTCCCCCGCCCCGCTCTACCACGCCGCGCCGATGCGCTTCTCGATGAACGTGCAGCGCGCCGGCGGCACGGTCGTGGTCATGGAGCACTTCGACGCCGAGGAGTCGCTCCGGCTGATCGAGGAGCACCGCGTCACGTTCGGCCAGTTCGTCCCCACGATGTTCGTCCGCATGCTCAAGCTCCCGGGCGAGGTGCGGGACCGCTACGACGTCAGCTCGATGCAGGTCGCGGTCCACGCCGCCGCGCCGTGCCCGGTGCCGGTCAAGCGGGCGATGATCGACTGGTGGGGCCCGGTGCTCCACGAGTACTACGCCGGCACCGAGGGGAACGGGTTCGTCTACACGAACTCCGAGGGATGGCTGGCCCACCCCGGATCGGTCGGCCAGGCCGTCAGCGGGGTGCTGCACGTGCTCGACGAGGCGGGGAGCGAGTGCCCGACGGGCGAGTCCGGCACCGTTTACTTCGAGTCCGAGGCCAAGTTCGAGTACCACAACGACCCCGAGAAGACGGCGGGCAGCTACTCGACGCAGGGGTGGTCCACCCTCGGCGACGTCGGCTACGTCGACGCCGACGGGTTCCTCTACCTGACCGACCGCAAGGCCTACATGATCATCACGGGCGGCGTGAACGTGTACCCGCAGGAGGCCGAGAACGTCCTGACGATGCACCCCGCAGTGGTCGACGTCGCGGTGTTCGGGATCCCTGACGACGAGATGGGCGAGAAGGTCCACGCGGTCGTGCAGCCGGCGGAGATGCCGGCCGACGACGCCGCTGCGTCCGCGCTGGCGGCCGACCTCATGGCCTACTGCAGGGAGCACCTGGCCCACCTGAAGTGCCCCCGGGGCGTGGACTTCCGCGAGGAGCTCCCCCGCCACCCGACCGGCAAGCTCTACAAGCGGCTCCTCAAGGACGAGTACTGGGCGGGAAGTGGACGCACCATCTGACGCCCCCGTCGCCACGGGCGGGTCCCCGGCCGCTGCGCCAGCCGAGGGTTCCGCCGGGAGGTCCGGGTGGTCGGGCTGGGCCGTGCTGGGCGCCGGGCTGGTCGGCATGGTCGTGCTGGCCTGGACCACCGGCCGCCACCTGTGGTTCTACAGCGACGACTGGAACATCCTGACGGGGTACCACCAGGGCCGTCTGCTCGAGCCGTTCAACGGCCACCTGTCGCTCTTGCCCGTGCTGGTGTTCCGTGGCGTCGCCGAGGTGTTCGGCCTGGGCTCCTACCAGCCGTTCCGTGTGGTCGGCATGGCCTGCTACCTGTTCCTCGGCGTCACGGTGTTCATCTACTCCCGCAGGCGGGTCGGGCAGGTCGGCGGCGCGCTTGTCGCGCTGCTCGTGCTGTTCAACGCCTCGGCCGTGACCAACGTGGCGTTCCCGTTCCTCCTGAACTTCTCCCTGCCGCTCGCCGCCATGGTGTGGATGTGGTGGTTCCTCGACCGCGAGCCCCTCAAGGACGAGGTGGCCGCGTCGGCCTGGCTCGGCGTGGCGCTGGCGTCGAGCGGCATCGGTCTCCTGGCGATGGCCGCCGCCGGGGTCGAGCTCCTGTGGACCCGGGCGCGTCTGCGCCGCTGGCTCGTCATGGCACCACCCGTGCTGCTCTACGTGGCGTGGTACGCCGGGTTCCACGCCCCGGTGGCCAAGGGCAAGGGCGGACCGGGGGCGGTACTCGAGTACGCCGCCCGGATGGTGCTGGGCGGGTTCGCCTCGCTCGTCGGGAACTGGAAGCCCGGTGGTGTGGCGCTCGCGCTCGGGTTCGTGGTGCTGCTCGGCCTGGGGGCGTTCCGCTGGAAGACCTTCGACGGTCGCGTCGCAGGTGGCCTCGCCGCCGTCGCCACCTTCTCGCTGCTCACGGCGTGGACCCGGATCGGCATCTTCCCCAAGATCCCGCCGGACGAGGCCCGCTACTGCTGGACGGTCGGCGCGGTCCTGCTGCTCACCTCGGTCCAGCTGCTCCGCAACGTGAAGGTGCCACGTCCGTGGTCGCTCGTCGCAGCCGGCGCGCTCGTTGCCACGCTGGTGGTCAACACCTACGTGCTCGGCCAACGCCTCACGACCTGGGACCACCAGGTGCGTGACGCCGTCACCGGGGTGCGGACCAACCTGCACACGGCCGAGGCCCTCGGGTCCAAGGTGCCGTCCGACGAGGTCCTGCCGCTGTCGTTCATCCCGGTCACGGCCGGCGACTACCTCTCGATGGTCCGGCACTTCGGCTCCCCCGTCGCATCCTTTGACCCGGCGACCGACCCGCTGGGCTCCCGGGACCTGCGGAACCGCGCCGACGAGCTGGTGGTCCGTGTCGGCGGCGCGACGCTTGCACCGGCGGCGGCGCAGTGCGTCCGGGCGCTGGTGTACCCACCGCCCGAACCGGTCCAGCAGGTCGTCGTGCCGCGCGGCCCGGCCACGTTGGGGGTGTGCGGGTTCGAGTCCGGCACGGAGGTGCGAGTGTCCCGCTTTGGTGAGGGGCCGGTCGTGGGCCGGGTCGGCCCGTGGGAGACCGCCGACCTCGTCCTCCCCGGCGACGACCTGGGGCGGCCGTGGACCGTCCGGGTCGACGGGGACGCATCGCTGCTCCGCCCGTAGCCCTCGTCGCGCC
>CAJANQ010000476.1 GCA_903941145.1 uncultured Actinomycetes bacterium | reverse complement strand
CACCCCACACAGTCGACGCAGTCCACACACCCGACGCACCCCACACAGCGGGTGCAACGGGCACAGCCGATGGTGGCGACGCAGTAGCGGAGCCCCCATCCGAAGATCGTGAGTAGGCAGGCGACGACCAGGCCGCTCCCGGCCGTCCCCGCGCTGCCGGCCACCGCGACCGACCCGGCGGTGCCGGCGCTGCCCGCCACCGCGATGCTGCCGGCCGTGCCGGCGCTCCCGGCGACGGCGACCGACCCAGCGGTCGCGGCGCTGCCAGCCACGGCGATGCTCCCGGCGGTAGCGACACTGCCTGCCACCGCGATCGAGTCCTTCGACGTCTCGTGGTCCATGCCGACAGTCTCGCACCCAGTCCGTTGGTTCAGGCGGGACGCTGTACCGACGCCGCCAGGTCGTCGAGGCGCGACTCGATCGACGGCAGGTCCGTGGCGGGGAACCGGACCGAACCGCTCAGCGCGAACTGTTCACCCGAGTGCCGTGGGGCTCGGACGCCGAGTCCGTAGCGCCAGCGGCGGGGCAGGTCTGGCACCAGCGGACCGTCCGGTCCGCCCTCCCTGTGCCAGGTCTGGCCGAAGCGGTGGTCAGCGAGCGACGACCCGTCGAACAGGTGCAGGAACCGGACCAGGTCGTCGAGGTCCTCGAACATCAGCAGCGACCACTGCTCGCCACGTTCATGGTCGGTGCGGGTCGAGACGTCCTGGCAGGACGACCGGGTCACCAGCCCCAGGGCCCACAGGAGCTCGACCACCCGCACCATGTCCTGGTCGACCTGGGCGGTCAGTCCGGGGAGCTCCACCGGGACAGACGGGTGGCGGGGTCGGCGGGAGGTCGGTGTGGCCGGCAGCGGCATCCACCGAGGGTGCCGGCCCCGTGCGACACGCGGACCGCTAGACCGGGTAGTTCCAGGACCGGCCGAGGTGGTCGGTGACCACGACCGCGCCAAACCCGATGAGGGTTGAGCGCAGGTCGGCGGCCACAGCCTGGGCGTGCCGGTCGAGCAGCTCGGCGACGTGCTCGCTCAGCAGGTCCTCGGCCAGCGCGTCGTCGAGTCGCACCTCGAGGCGCAGGACCGTCATGGGGTGGCTCCGGTGCCGGCGTCCGCGTCGCCGAACGTCGCCTCGATCGACTTGGCGCGACCGGGGAACAGCTCCCCGACGGTCGTGTCGACACCCGGTCCGGTCACCGTCGTCTCGGTCACCAGCACGTACGAGATGTCGTCGAGCAGACCGTCGACGACATCTCGCAGCTGGTCCGGCGAGAGCAGGTCGGTCCTGACGGCATGAATGTCGAGCATTCCGTCGCTGAAGAGGGCGTCAAGTCCCCGCTGCGCCTCGGCGAGCAGGTCGGGGCCCGCCACAGGGCCCAAGTACCACGTGTCCATCCCCCACCGGCTTGCCCACGACATGCCGACGGAGTCGATGCCGACCGACAGGCCGATCGGGCCGGTCGACATTGAGAAGCCGCCGTTCTCCAGGACCACGAGCTCCCCAGAGGGTGCTGGCTGCTCGGGCACTGCAGCCGGCTCGTACAAGGTCAGGAAGAACGCCACCTGCT
>CAJANQ010000475.1 GCA_903941145.1 uncultured Actinomycetes bacterium | reverse complement strand
CAACCATGTGGAGCACCGTACCTCGCTCCGCCGAGACCGCACCCATCTCGGGAAAGCGGTCCTTCATCGTCTGCGGCGAATTGGTCACGCTGAGACAACCGAAAAGTCGCAGAGCGGGACGGCCTCAGGACACCAGGTCGACCAGGACCTCGCTGATGGAGCCCCGCACCACCACGGTCGCGACCTCGTCCATGTCGGTCGGGCCGCCGTTCACGATGATGACCGGGATGCCGTTGCGGGCCGCTGCCGGCACCAGTCCCGCCACCGGGAACACCGACAGGGTGGTGCCGACCGCGATGAGCAGGTCCGAGTTGCGGAGGGCGTCGAGCCCGCGGGGCATGGCGTCCTCGGGCAGGTTCTCGCCGAACAGCACCGTGGAGCTCTTGAGGATGCCGCCGCACTCCGGACAGCGCGGATCGTCCTCCCCGTTGCGCACCCGCTCGAGCGCCAGCTCGATCGGCACGCGGTAGTCGCACTCGGTGCACACGGCGTCACGGACCGAACCGTGCACCTCGACGATCAGGTCCGGGCTGGTGCCCGCTGCGTGGTGCAGGCCGTCGATGTTCTGGGTGATGACGGCCGACAGCCGGCCCTGGCGCTCGAGCTCGACCACGGCGTCGTGGCCCGGGTTGGGCACGGCCTCCCACAGGTCGCTCTCGGCCCGGTGCTTCCACGCCTTCTTCCGGACCTCTTCGTTGGAGAGGTAGGTGGAGATGTTCGACATCATCTCGGCGTCGGGGCTGACGGTCCACACGCCGGACGGTCCACGGAAGTCGGGGATGCCCGAGTCGGTCGAGATGCCGGCACCTGTGAGCAACGTGATCGACGTGGCCTGCTCCACCAGGGCTCGGGCCCGGTCGTAGGCCGCGTCGAACCCCTCGGCGAGGTCGTCGTGGGGGTCGTGCGGTGCGTCAGCCATGGGCCGAGCGTAGGCCCGGGGTGCGACGACGACGACCGGAGTTGCGCCCGCCGCCGGCCGGGGACAGGTCCCCGATGACTCCCCCGCTGCTGCTCCATACGTTCGCCGACATGCACCACACCGCACCGCCACCGTCCCTGTCCCACCCCTCCCAGACGCCGTCGGCCGACGGACCCGTGCGGCTCACCGTGCGGCCGTGGTGGGACCCGCACCTGGCGGCGAACGGCCACCCCTCTCGGAGCGACTACGCCGAGCGCTACTGGCTGGGCGTGGTCGGCCCCTCCACCCTCCTGCTGCTGCGCCGGTTCGCCCGGGGGTTCGACGAGTTCCCCGGCGGCTTCCACGTCGACCTCGCCGAGACGGCCCGGGCGCTCGGTCTGGGGCGGGGCACCGGCCGCAACGCACCGCTCCAGCGCAGCATCGACCGGGCGTGCACGTTCGGGCTGGCCCGCCGGGTCGCACCCGCCCCTGCGGTCGGATCCCTGCCGGTGGTCGAGGTCCGGCTCCACCTCCCCCACCTGGCCCCGCACCAGCTGGCGCGGCTGCCCGAGTCGGTCCGCCGCAGCCACGACGCATGGTCGGAGTCCGTGGACCACCCGTAGGTCGAACGGCCCAACCTGTGGGACGGCCTACCCAAACTGCGCCCACTTGAGGAATGTTTGAGACTCTTTGCAGTTGACTGGCCACGATGAGTGACGGCCCAGGCGGAGGGCGAACGGCACCAGGGCCCCGCGGGTCCGGTACGGGCGGTGATGGCGGCGGCAACGCCGACGAACTCATGCGCCGCGCCGT
>CAJANQ010000474.1 GCA_903941145.1 uncultured Actinomycetes bacterium | reverse complement strand
TCCTCGGGGGAGTGGCCGTGGCGCAGCACGTGACTACTTGGTGAGGAGCACGGCCGAACCGTGGCCGAACAGGCCTTGGTTGGCGGTGATGCCGACGCGGGCGCCCTCGGCCTGACGGCCTTCGGCGGTGCCGCGCAGCTGCCAAGTGAGCTCGCAGACCTGGGCGATCGCCTGGGCGGGCACGGCCTCGCCGAAGCAGGCCAGACCACCGGACGGGTTGACCGGGAGCCTGCCGCCGAGGGTGGTGTCGCCGTTGCGGAGCATGGACTCGGCCTGGCCCTGCTCGCAGAAGCCCAGGTCCTCGTACCAGTCCAGCTCGAGGGCGGTGGAGAGGTCGTAGACCTCGGCCACGTCGACGTCCTCCGGGCCGATGCCGGCCTGCTCGTAGGCGGCAGCACCGATGGCCTGCTTGAACGTGCGGTCCGGGACCGGGAGGCCGGCGGCCGAGTCGGTCGCAAAGTTCGGCATCTCGATGACGGTGTTGGGGAAGGTCGGGGTCACGGTGGACACGGCGGCGATCCGCACCAGGTTGTCCAGGCTGCCACCGGTCGTCGAGAGGTGGCGCTTGGCGAAGTCCATCGACGCCAGCACGACCGCGGCGCCGCCGTCGGACGTGGCGCAGATGTCGAGGAGGCGGAGCGGGTTGGCGACCATCGGCGACGCGTCCACGTCGGCGGCGGTGACCTCCTTGCGGAACCGGGCGTACGGGTTGTTCAGGCCGTGGCGGGCGTTCTTGACCTTCACGGCCGCGAAGTCGTCCTGGGTCGCGCCGTAGAGCGACATGCGACGCTGCGCGTAGAGCGCGAAGTAGGTCGGGTTGGTCGCGCCCAGCAGGCGGAACCGCAGCCAGTCCGGGTCGTCCTGGCGCTCGCCGCTGTTGGGCTTGAGGAAGCCCTTCGGCGTGGTGTCGGCGCCGACCACGAGGGCGACCTCGCACAGGCCGGCGAGGATCCGCTGGCGGGCGGCCTCGATGGCCATCGCTCCCGACGCGCAGGCGCCGTAGGCGCTGGTCACCGGCACGCCGGTCCAGCCCAGGGCCTGGGCGAACGTGGCCCCGGCGACATAGCCCGGGTAGCCGTTGCGCATGGTGTCCGCACCGGCGACGAACTGCACGTCACGCCAGTCGACGCCGGAGTCGGCCAGGGCGTCGCGGGCGGCGGCGACGCCGTACTCCACGAAGTTGCGGCCCCACTTGCCCCAGGGGTGCATGCCGGCACCGAGGATCGCTACCTGCTCGACGCTCATGACTGTGCCTCCGTACCGCCGGCGACCGGCTGCCACTTCCACATGACGTACTCGTTCTCGTCGTCCTCGTAGAGGGTGTCGGCGACCAGGGTCATCTCCATGCCCACCTCCAGGTCGGCCACGCCGACGCCGGCCACGACCTGGCCCATCACCACGAGCTGCTCCTTCTCGAGCAGCACCGCGGCGAGCGCGAACGGCTCGTAGGGGTCGGTCACCGGGATGTAGGGCTCCGGCGGCTGGTACTGGGCGTCGGTGAAGCTCCAGAGCGTGCCGGTGGTCGACAGCTCGACCTCCTCGAGGTCGGAGTCGGCGAACCCGGGGGCCCGCGACATCACGCGCTCGGGCGGGAAGAAGTAGGTGCCGCTGCCGGTGCAGCGGGTGCCGGTCAGCACGGCGGTGCCGTCGCCGGGAAGGGTGAACCACCCTTCGACGGCAGGGACTTGGGGCTTGCCCATCGGACGCTCCTGCGACGGGTCCCGGGGCCGGGCGGCACCGGGACGTTCGAACCGGCGCAGGCTAGCGGCGCGTGCTCCGGCGGGAAGAGTCCGGAGCGGGTGCTGGCGCCACCAGCCGGAGTGCCAGGTCGGCGGCGGCCTCTGGGTCCCCGGCCAGCGCGACGCCCTGGCGCAGGACCAGGTCGACCACCGCTCCGGTGAGCTCGTCGGCCGACGGTCGGGCGGCCGTGTCGTCACCGACCACCGCGACCACGAGCGGGCCGACCAGCTCGGCGAGCGGGACGAACTCGTCGACGCCGGGGCGTTCCAGCGGTCGGCGGTGACGGTCGTCGAGCCGCTCGTCGAGCAGGGCCCGTGCCGCGCCGGCGTCGGCCGAGGCGGCGGCCGCCAGCTGGGACAGCACCGACCGGAGCGTGTCGACCGCCCGCTCGCCCGTGAGGCCCTCCGGCGGCAGCTCCAACGGCGCCAGGTGCCGGCCGAAGGTGGCTGCGGCGACCGACCGCACGCTCTTGAACGCGTTGAGCACGGTCTGGGTGGACACCCCGGCCCGGTCGGCGACCTCGCTGGCGGTGACGTCCTCCCAGCCGTCGGCGAAGAGCCCCGCTGCCCGCTCCACGATCCGGCGTCGGGTGGCGTCGCGGCGCAGGGCGCCGACCTTGGCCTGGGGCGAGAGGTCCAGCCCTCCGAGCACGGTGAGGTCCTCGACGTGGCGCCGGCTGCCGGCCGGCTGGGTGAGCGTGGCGACGAGCACCGCGGCCAGGTCGGCGAAGAGCTCGTCGTCGACAGAGTCGGGGTCGAGGGCGTGGCGCTGGGTGAGGCCGTTGAACAGCGCGGTGAGTGCCACCACCAGACGGTCGACGGTGAACGGCGTGACGGGGACGCGGCCGCTGCGGCGCAGCACCTCCTCGGACATGGCGATGCCGTTGAGCTCACCGGCGCGCTGGGTCCGGTAGAGCAGCTGTCCGACGGTCCGGACGTCGCCGTCGGGAGCGGGGAGGGGCGTGTCCTGGTGGGCCTGGAGCAGGAGTGCGCGCCGGCTGGTGGCGGCCAGCTGCGCGTCGGTGGTGAACATCTCCCAGGCCAGGAGGCTCGCGGTTCGGATGGCGTCCGCCATGTCCATGTGGTCGAGCGCTTCGATGAACTCGTCGGTGGTGGCGTCCTGGCCGGCGGCCGGGGTGGCGACCGACCGCACCATGGCATCGGCGAACTCGGTGGAGTTGGCGAAGTGGTGGAAGAACGAGCCGGTGGTGACCCCGGCCGCATCGGAGACCGCAGCGGTGGTGGCGCCGGCGAACACCTTGGAGAGCGGGAGGTTGTCGACGACCTCCCAGGCGGCGTCGAGCAGCTCCTGGCGGCGGTCCGGACGGTCGTCGTCCTGCGGGCGCTTCGGCATAGGTGCATAGTAGTTGCTATGCAATCCCGTAGTAACTACTACATTTCTGTCGCTGTGATCGGCGCTGTGCCAGCAGTTCACAGGGTGAATCCGGCACGGTGTGTGTTAGAGTCGTTCAAGTGCAGCCCCCGACCTCGGCTGCAGCGGGGTGGAGAGGCCCGTCCGGCGGCACTTCG
>CAJANQ010000473.1 GCA_903941145.1 uncultured Actinomycetes bacterium | reverse complement strand
GCGGCTGCCGCCCTCGACGACGCGGCCAGAGCCGGACTCGTCGCCCCGTCCAGCACCGACGACGAGGCGCTCGTGCGACTGGTCGCCGACCTGCCGGTGGAGCGGGTCGCCGAGGTGCACGCCGCGGCGGCACGCCATCTGCTGGCCGAGGGTCCTGAAGGGCTGATCGACGCCATCGGCCACGCCCGGTCGGCCGGCCTGCCCCTCGAGGAGCTGGTCTCCATGGCCGACCGGGGCGGTCGGATGAGCCTGGCGCTCGGCGACTACGCGTCGGCGCGCGAGATGCTCTCCCTGGCGGTCGACCTGGACACGTCCGAGGACTTCGGCAAGCGGGGCCGTCGGATCTGCGACCTGGCGGACGCGGTCGCTGGACTTGGGGACGACGCAGATTCCAAGCGCCTGCTGCTGCAGGCCGCGCAGCTGGGCGAGGTGGCGAAGGACGGCGAGCTCGTCGCCCGGTCGGCAGTGGCGTACTCCGTGCCGTCGGACTGGAACGACGGGGACCCGCAGGCGATCGGCCTGCTGCACCGGGCCGAGTCGATGGAGCTGTCGGCGGAGCACCGTGTGGCGGTGAAGGCCGCACGCGCACTGGTCGAGATGCGGATCCCGTTGGTCGACGAACAGCAGGTGCAGGTCTCCTGGGTGACGCGGCCGGCCGTGGCACAGCCGATCTCCGACGAGGCGCTCGCCGAGTCGGTGGAGTGCTCGCCCGATGTCCGGCTGCTGTCGCTGCTGGCCTGGCGGTCCAACCACCGGTCGCCCGAGTTCCTGGCCCGTCGCCGCGAGGTCTCGACCGAGGCGCTCGACCTGGCCCAGCGGCTGCGCCAGCCTCGCCGGCAGGTGGAGGCGGCTGTCTGGCTGGCGGTCGACGCGCTCGAGTCGGCCGACCGGCCGCTGTTCGACGAGACACTGGCCGTGGCGCGCTGGGTGGCGGCCCGCGACGCCAACCCGTCGCTCGGGTGGCGTGCCCTCACACTGGCCGCCGGCGCCGCCCACCTCGACGGCGAGGTGGACCAGGCGGTCCAGCTCACGGCCCAGGCCCGGGTCCTGGGCGAGCAGCACCAGACACCGGGCTGGTTCTCGGCCGAGCTGTTCCTCGGCTGCGAGACAGCGGCGAGCACCGGCGACCTGGAGCAGATGCGGCCGTACCTGGTCGACGAGGACAACCCGGTCATGACCAACGCGCTGGGCCGCGCTTTCGTCGGCTACTTCTACGTCCGCCACGGTCAGCCCGAGGTCGGCGAGCGGTTCGTCCGACGCGCCTTCCGGCAGTTCGACGAGGAGGCCAGCTACCTGCTCCTGTGCACCAGGCTCTCCGCCGCCGTCGCGGGGCTCGACGCCCCGGACCTGGCCGCCGAGCTGGTCGAACGGATGACCCCATGGGCCGACCGGGTGGCGGTCGACAGCCACGCCTGGTTCTGCGACGGACCTGTTGGGGTGTGGCTCGCGCTGCTGCACCGCTCGCTCGGCGACCACGACGCAGCCCGCGCTGCGCTCGACGCGGCCGAACCGGTCGCCCGTGCCATGAACGACACCCGGTCGACCGCCCGTGCTGCCTGGCTGCGGGGTCTGCTGCCCGACCGTGGTGCCTCGGAACCGTCAGCGGCCCTGACGACCCGTGAGCGGGACGTGCTGCGGCTGATCGCCCAGGGCGAGACCAACCCGCGCATCGCCGAGCTCCTGTCGTACAGCGTGTCGACCATCCGGACCGACACCATGTCGATCTACCGGAAGCTCGAGGTGAGCGGTCGCCCCGAGGCTGTCGCCCGGGCGGTCGAGCTCGGTCTGGTCGGCACTGCGCCGGACTGACCTACATCTTCGGGGTGTCGTCCAGCCGGTCGTTGAAGTTCTTGTACATCCCGTAGATGTCCTTGCAGCGCTCGCACACGGGCAGCTGCTTGGGGTCCCGGGACGGCACCCAGACGTGGCCGCAGAGCGCCTCGAGCGGCGTGCCCTCGATGCGGGCCTGCAGCACCTTGGCCGCCGCGTCCTCGCCCTTCTTGGTCTTGACGATGTGGGCGACCGGTCCGTCCTCGGTCTCGGTCTCCTCGTCGGTGAGCGTGGTGGTGGCCGGCTGCTGCACCATCGTGGTCATGGGCGACGTCATGGGGTCATCCTGCCGCGCGGTCGGCCACCGGGCGAACGACCAGCAGGTCGTCGTGGCGTTCGACCACCTGCAGGCCAGAGCGCCGGAGCGCGTCCTGCAGGACGGTGTCGACGAGGACCGCGGGTGCGGGGCGGCCGTCGACGGTCGGCGCGGCGGGCAGCCGGACCTCGGCGGTCTGGTCGTCGCCGAGCGTGCCGCCCAGCTCCTCGACCTGGGCCACCACGGTCTCGAGCGCCGAGGGGTCCGGCGGTGCCGGTTCCGGCGGCAGCTCACCCCGGGCCGCCGCGCCCTCGGCCTTCATCTTCCGCACCTTGGCCCGCTGGTACAGGCCGTAGGGGGTCACCACCACCACGGCGATGAGCAGGCAGCGCAGCAGCGTGCCGGCGCCGACGTCGGCCAGCAGGAGTGCCAGCAGGTGGGAGGTCGGCGCGCCGTGCATCGGCGGCGATCGTAGGTCCGCGCGGCCGGTATCGTCGTCCCTATGTCCGACCAGACCCCGACCCCGTCCGGCGCGACCGAGGTCGACCCGCTGCCTGAGCTCGAGGCCGACCTGGCCGCGGTCGACGCGGCGCTCGCCTCGCTCGACCGGATCGACCTGGAGGGCCGCACCGGCGACTCGGTGGTGGCTGAGATCCGTGCGGTGGTCGACCCGGAGCGGTTCGGCCAGCCCTCGCCCGGCACGACCGTCAGCTCGTTCACCGACGAGTCGGTGGACCAGTCGGCCCAGGCCGACTCAGACCTGCCCGACTCAGATCTGGTCGGGGATGGTCTCGACGGTCAGCAGGTGGACCCGCTCGCCGATCCGCCAGGGCCCGCCTGACGGGTCCCGCTCGATCCAGCGGCCGCTCAGGTTGGCGAGCCGCTCCCACTCCATGCCGAAGTGACGCTCGATCGAGAAGATGATTCCGGCGTGGCTCACGGCGAACACCTCGCCGTAGGGGTGGTCGGTCGCCATCTGTTCCAGCGCCGCGAGCGCCCGGTCCTCGACCTGGTCGTCGGGCTCCCAGCCCGGAGGACGGCGCTGCTCGGCCAGGTAGCCGGGCCAGTCCTCCTCGATCTGGTCGCGGGTCAGACCTTGCCACTCGCCGGCGTGGCGCTCCATCAGGTCGGGCAGCGTCATGACCGGGCCGACGCCGACCTCCTCGGCGACGACCGCGGCGGTGATCGCCGCCCGCTCGAGGGGTGACGCGTAGATCCCGTCCACCGCGCCGACCGCCTTGGCCGCCTGTGCCGCCTGGGCCAGGCCCAGCTCGGTGAGCGGAGGGTTCTCCTGGCCCTGCCAACGGCCGTCGGCGTTCCACTCGGACTGACCGTGCCGGACGAGAAGGATGCGTGCCACGGCGGCGAAGGTAGCAGCGCGCCCTGCTCGTTCCGGACCGGACGGGGCACCCGGGTAGCCTCCGGCCGTGCCGACCCTCCGACTCTTCGCCCAGGCCCGTGAGGCCGCGCGGACGTCCGTCGACGACGTCCCGGGCGCCACGGTCGCCGAGGTGCTCGACGCCGCCGAGCACCGCTACGGCGCCGCGTTCGCCGACGTCCTGGGCACGTGCCGAGTGTGGGTGAACGGCGAGCCCGCGGACCCAGCCACGGCGGTCGTCGACGCCGACGAGGTCGCTGTCCTCCCGCCCGTCTCGGGGGGCTGCTGACATG
>CAJANQ010000472.1 GCA_903941145.1 uncultured Actinomycetes bacterium | reverse complement strand
GGCATTGCCGCGCTGGCCAACGACAACTACCTGGTCGTCACCCAGGACTATGCGTTCAGGTTCAACGTGACGTCCTGGGGCTGGATCCACCTGGTCCTGGGCCTGGTCGTGCTGGCGGCCGGCATCGGCATCTTCAGCGGGTCGGTCGTGGCCCGGACCATCGGCGTGTTCGTCGCGGTCCTGAGCGCCGGTGTGCACTTCATGTTCATGCCGTACCAGCCGATCTGGTCGGCCATCGTGATCGCCCTCGACGTGGCGATCATCTGGGCGCTCACGGCCCACGGGCGTGACATCGCGGAGAGCCGGGACGTCTGAGGCCGGTTGCGAGCGCCACCGTCCGCCCCGTCGGGCGGTGGCGCACCCGGCCCGGCGTCGCCGGTCCTGCCAAGTTCGCAGCGGGGGAGCGTTGCGCTAGTGTCACCCGTCGCAACGCCCTCGGGCGGTGCCACGTCGGAGTGGCGGAATTGGCAGACGCGCCAGACTAAGGATCTGGTGCCCGCAAGGGCGTGGGGGTTCAAGTCCCCCCTCCGACACGCAGATAGCCCTTGTCCCGTATGGGGACGGGCTCGGGAATGTGTCGCCTGCGTAAGTTCTGCGTAAGCCTTTCGGGCTACTCGTAGGCGAACAGGCCCGCCACGAGCTCCGCCGCCTCCCGGTGGTGCGACGGCGTGACGTGCGAATAGACGCCGAGAGTGACGGCGATGCTCGTATGGCCGAGGCGCTCCTGCACCACCCGAGGGTGTTGGTTGTTGCGCATGGCGAGCGTCGCCCAGGTGTGGCGCAGGCCGTGGACCGACAGGTGCGGCAGGCCGTGACGGTGCACCCGGCGGACGAACTCACGAGAGGTCCGTTCAGGGTGCAAGGGCCCGCCCTCGAGGGCCGTGAACACGAGGCCCGTATCGGTCCACCCTGACCCGAGGGCGAGGCGCTCCTCGGCCTGACGGGCCTTCCACCTGCGCAGCACCGTCACCGTGGCCGGGTCCAGCTCGAGGCGCCGTCGGCCGGCGGCCGTCTTGGGCTCCGACTCGAGCACCTCGCCCCGCACCTCGACGATCGTGTGCACGACCTGGGCCGTGGCGGTCCCGAGGTCCACGTCGGACCACCGCAGGCCGAGGGCCTCGCCACGTCGCACGCCGGTGGAGGCCAGGAAGTGCCAGAGAGGAAGTAGGCGGTCGTCCTCGGCGGCGCAGCACTCGAGGAAGGTGCGCACCTCGTCGGAGCTCCACGTCCGCAGCTCGTTGCGCACCGTGCGCCGTGGCGGGTCCACGAGGTCGGCCGGGTTCCGTGCGATGCGGCCCCACCGCACGGCGTCCTTGAGGGCCCGCTTGAGGATGGTGTGCACCTGCTGCACGGACCTCGGGGCGAGGCCCTTCGCCGGCGCCTCCTTCTCGGCCTCTGCGGCCTCGTCGGCCCGGCGCACGATGGCGGCCACGGCGTGCCGGGAGTACGGGCCGTGCTGCGGGTACTTCTCGGCGAGCTCGTCGGCGATGGCCTGCCAGGTCGCGCCCTTGGCCTTCCGGCGCCGTGCGTAGTCCGCCACGACGGCCGGGCGGCCCTCCTTGTACGGCCGGCGGCCCTCCTCGAGGAGGTGCGCATAGAGGCGGTTCAGGTG
>CAJANQ010000471.1 GCA_903941145.1 uncultured Actinomycetes bacterium | reverse complement strand
TGCCGAGAAGGCGAAGGGCGTCGTCGACGGTCTCTGAGCCGCCGACTGGCCGCCACGGCGGCCGTCCGTGCAGTGCCCCGCCGAGCGCGGGGCACTGTCGCGCCCGGGCCGCCCCGTAGAGTTCGCAGCTGTGAGCGTCGTGACCGCCGAGTGGACCCCGACGCTGCGCCGGGCGTACTGGGTGGTGCTCGGACTGGTCGTGCTCTCGGTCGTTGCGTGCGGCGTGCGCGCCCTGCTGGTCGGCTGGGTGCCGACGGGTGACGACTCCTTCATCGCCCTCCGGGCCCGTGACGTGTTCACGGCGCACCCGCCGCTGCTGTCGACGGCGTCGTCGGGCGGCGCCTCGGCCGGGGTCGCCTACAACCATCTGGGCGCCGCCGCGATCTGGTTCCTGGCGCCGTTCGTCGCCGTGCTCGGTGCCCCGGGTGTGGCGCTGGGCGCAGCGGTGCTGAACGGACTCTGCCTTGCGGCGATCGGGTGGCTGTCCGCCCGTGCCGCTCGGCCGGCGCTCGCCGCGGGAGTGCTGGCCGCCATGGTGGGCGTGAGCTGGTCGATGGGGGTCGTCGCACTCGCTGACCCGTGGAACCCCAACCAGTCGACCCTGCTGTTCGCGGTCCTCCTGGTGGGAACGTGGGCGGTGTGGAACGGGGTGGCTGCGGGTGTGCCGGTGGGTCTGGTCGCCGGCGCAGTTGCGGCGCAGACGCACCTGTCCTTCGTGCCGCCAACGGCGGCAGTCGGGTTGTTGTTGCTGGCGGGCGGGATCGTCGGATGGCGTCGGGCGGACCAGGCGGACCGGCGGCGTTGGGCCTGGACGTGTGGACTCGGCGTGGGACTCGCGGTTGTGGCGTCCGCGCTGGTGGTGCTCGAGCAACTGCACCAGGGGTCGGACGGCAACCTGGCCCGGGTGCTGCGGGGGAGCGGGTTCGACTCGGCGACCCTGTCGGCCGGGGACACGGCAAGCCTGTTCGCCGCGGTGCTGGCGCGGCCGCCGTTCTTCGTGGGGACGAGCTGGACCACCCCGGTCTTCCGCTCGGGCCTGCCCGGTGCCACGTGGACGGCCCTAGGTCTTGCCGTCGTGGGCCTGGCGGTCGTGGCCGGTCTGGTGGCGGCCCGGCGACGTGCCGACGGGGCGACGGTGACGGCCCTGTTCGTCGGTTCGACGGCCCTCCTCGCCGGGGCTGTGGCCAGCCTGTCGTTCCCGCTCAGGATCGGTCTCCCGGTTCCCTACTTCCGTTGGCTGTGGCCTACCGCAGCGCTGCTCGCAGCTGCCTGCCTGGTCCCGGCCCTGGAGTGGGCGGTCCACCGCCTGCGGCCCGGCGCGCAGATCTGGCTGGTTCGGGGGCTACTGGGACTGGCAGTGCTGGCTGGCGCACTTGTGTGGACGTCCTACGGCGCCGACTTCACCGGCAGTCCAGAGTGGGCCCAAGAGCTCGTGCCGGTGCTCGTCGACCCGGCGGTGTCGGCGACCGCTGACCAAGTCGGTCGTGACGGAGTGCAGGTCGTGCCCTCGATCTCCGAGGCCTCGCTGGTGCTGACGCCGGCAGTGGTCGAGCAGCTCGCATCGGCGGGCGTTGCCGTGCGG
>CAJANQ010000470.1 GCA_903941145.1 uncultured Actinomycetes bacterium | reverse complement strand
GTGGTGACCTCGGCGCTCGCCGCGCCGATGGTGCGCCTGTCGCTGCGCAGCTCGGACTCCCCCGCTGCGTCCACCCGGACGCTCACCCTCCGGACCCGACGGACCAGCGGGACCTCCGGCAGCTAGTGCCAGCGGACCCAGGCCACCACGAACGCGAGCGAGTTCGTGGCCCAGTGCGCCAGCATCGGCGCCACCAGGCTGTCGGACCGGACCCGCAGCCAGGCGAAGCCCAGCCCCGCCACGGTCGTCGCCAGGACCGTACCGGCCACGGCAGCGGCCAGACCGGGACCGTCGTGGCGGTGCAGCACCCCGTCGACGTGCCAGAGGCCGAACAGCAGCGCCGACACGACCACCGCGGGCCACGTCGGTAGGCGCTTGCGCAACAGACCCAGCAGGACGCCACGGAACGCGACCTCCTCGAACATCACCGTGGCGAGCGGGATCTCGACGAGCACCTCGAACAGCATCCTCCCCAAGCTCACGTCGACCCGGTCGTCGCGGAACGCCCGTGGCGCCACGAGCACTGCGACGACCAGCCCGGCGAGGACCACGCCGACCACCACCCCGCCGTAGGCGAACCCACTGCCGAGCGACGCCCGCCGCAGGCCGAGGTCGGCGGCGCGCAGACCTCCGGCCCCCGCCACACCCAGGACCACCGCGGTCAGCAGCACGTTGGCGGTGAGGTGGTAGCTCCCGGGGACGAGCGGGTCGCGAGTCAGGTTCCAGGTCGCCAGCACCGCGACCAGGACGCCGAGTGCCAGCAGGTCGCGGTGGGCGGCGAGCCACCCGTCGGAGTCGGACATGGACGTGGCGGTCAGTTCCCGCCGAGGCCGTGCAGCTCCAGCATCGCCTGCTGGAGCGCCTCGGTCCGTGCGTCGGTCCAGCCCGGTGGCGCCGACACGCCGGCCAGCGCATGGGCCCAGGCGTCGTTGTAGTTGTGGCCGTGCCCGGCCGGGGCGCCGAAGCCTTGGATGAGGTCCGCGCTCGTGCAGATCCAGGTCACGAACGGGAACCAGCCGACCGGCCGTTGCGGTACGTCAGGTCCGTGGGGGCGGTCCGTCACCCACGCCGGCGGCCGCCACGCGATGTACCAGTTCCACCAGCCCACCGGGTCCGACGCGTGCTGCAGGTACTGGATGCGTGACACCCCGTCGCGCTGGGCGGGGATCTCGTCGTAGCTGTTGGCGAAGTTCACCTGCGTGCCGTCGCCGAACTCGGCCTTCCACACCGGCGAGCCCTTCGTGCGGTCGTCCACCACCTGCGACCAGATCTCGTTGTTGTTGGTCGGACCGACCCACAGCACCGAGTCGGCCCGGGACGTGGCGTCGTCCACCGACTTCTGCGCGGTCGACTGACGGAAGGTGGGCTCGGAGCCCATCGACCCCAGGCTCTCGCCGAACGTCACCAGCCGGGGCCGTGACCCCTCGGGGAGTGCCGACCACTTCTTGTACACGGCGGTCTGGAGCGCCTGGCCGGCCTCGATCGCCTTGTCACGGCCCACCAGGAACGCGATCCACGACGGCAGGTACGAGTACTGCATCGACACGATGGCGCTGTCGCCCGCCCACTGGTACTCGAGGGCCGAGGACATCACGGCGTTCACGAACCCCGAGCCGGTGGCGGTGGCGACGAACAGCACCTTGCGCTGGAACCCGCCGGTGCGCTCGAGCTCGGCGACGGCCAGGTCGGCCCGCTTGGACACGTCGGGCTCGGACTGCAGCCCCGCGTAGGCGCGCACCGGCTCGGTCACCGGCAAGCCAGGGCCCACGAACTCCTGGATCTGCTCGACGGTCGAGGCGCCGCCCACCCAGGTGCGGCCCTCGAGACCCAGCGTGTCCCACGGTGCCAGCGAGCCCGGCCCACCGGTCACGTGGGTCGACGTCGGCTGCTCCACGCCGGCCGCCGTCGTGTCGTCCCCCTCGGCGTACGAGGCCTCCAGGCGGTGGTACACGAAGTCCACGACGACGGTGTTGAACACCGTCCCGAGGAACGAGATCAGCAGCGCACCCAACATCACCCTGGCGACGACCGGGGACCACAGGGAGCAGAGCGCGTAGTCGACCCGCGACCACATGGCGGCGAACAGCCGGCCGAACACGAAGAACAGCAGCAGCCCGACCAGCACCGTGACCACGAGCATCGTGACGACGTCGCCGACCCCGACGGTCGGCATGTTGACGAGCTCCCGCTGCTGGTTCTGCCAGGCCAACCAGACCGGCACGCCCACCACGACGCCGAGCACACCGAGCACCAGGAGCGCCCACCGGCCCGCCCGCCGCACGGCGGCCGTCGGGCCGGACCATCCCTGACGACGCGAGAGCCATACGCCCCAGCCCACGAGCACACCACCGACGCCGTACCCGACGGTCAGACACAGCGCGCTGAGCGCCCCCTGCATGACGGCAGGACGGGGCAGCAGCGTGGGGCGCAGGGACGCCAGCCAGAAGACGTAGCCGACAGCAAGCGCGCCGAGCGCCGGCGGCGAGGTCAGCCGCTCCTTGAGCTTCCGGGGAGGAGGGAGCGGTGCGGTGGGTCGCAGCATCTCCACGTTCTACCGGACGCTCCCGCCGACGCGTCGGGATCCTTCCGGCCGGCGACGCGCGGCGGCCGGGAAACGCGGAATTCACGGCCGCGGTGCCACCGTCAGCCCCGGTCACGATTACCCTCCCCGGCGGGATGCAGACGACGACACACACCCAGGAACACAGCCACTCAGGAGCAGCTGCGGGAACCGCCGGACTCGCCCTGGCAGCGCTCGGCATCGTGTTCGGCGACATCGGCACGAGCCCGCTCTATGCGTTCAGGGAAACCTTCGAGGGCCACGGGATCCCGGTGGACCGGGCCAACGTCCTCGGCGTGTGCTCGCTGATCCTCTGGTCGCTCATCCTGGTGGTGTCCATCAAGTACGTGCTCTTCGTCCTGAGGGCCGACAACCACGGCGAGGGCGGCATCCTTGCCCTCACGACCCTGGTGGTCGGCAGGGACGCCAGCGCCCGTTCCGGCAAGAAGGTGCTCGCGCTCCTCATGCTGGGCCTGTTCGGGATGGCCCTGCTCTACGGCGACGGGGTCATCACCCCTGCCATCTCTGTGCTGTCGGCGACCGAGGGCCTCAAGGTCGCCGCGCCCGGCCTCAAGTCGGCCGTCCTCCCGCTCGCGGTCGTCATTCTCATCGGGCTCTTCGCCATCCAGAAGCGCGGCACCGGGGCCGTGGGCCGCCTGTTCGGCCCGGTCATGGTGGTCTGGTTCGCCGTACTGGCGGTCCTCGGGCTGACCGAGGTGGCGGGCAACCTCTCGATCCTGGAGGCGGTCAACCCGGTCCACGCGTTCCGCTACCTCTTCACCAACGGGTTCGACGCGTTCCTCTCGATGGGCTCGGTCTTCCTGGTGGTGACCGGCGGCGAGGCGCTGTACGCCGACCTCGGCCACTTTGGACGCCGCCCGATCAAGGCGGCGTGGTTCACCGTGGCCTTCCCGGCCCTCGTCATCAACTACTTCGGGCAGGGGGCGCTGCTGCTCAAGAACCCCGAGGCGATCGAGAGCCCGTTCTTCCTGCTCGGCCCGCAGTGGGCCCGCTGGCCACTCGTCATTCTCGCCACCTTTGCCACGATCATCGCGTCGCAGGCGCTCATCTCCGGCGCCTTCTCGATGACCGTGCAGGCCATGCAGCTCGACTACCTGCCCCGGCTCACAGTGCGGCACACCTCTGCGCACCACATGGGTCAGGTCTACCTCCCTGCGGTCAACCTGCTGCTCGCCGTCGGCTGCATCTCCCTGGTCCTGGCCTTCGGGAGCTCGACGGCGCTGGCTGCGGCGTACGGCATCGCAGTGACCGCCACCATGGGCGTCACCACGGTCCTCTTCTACTTCTTCGCCCGCTCCACGTGGGGCTGGTCGGCCGCCAAGGCGCTGGCGCTCTGCGTGCCCCTGGGTCTCCTCGACTTTGCGTTCTTCGGCGCCAACGTGTTCAAGATCCCGGACGGCGGCTGGTTCCCGCTGCTGGTCGCCGCACTGATCCTGGTGGCGATGACCACCTGGCGGACGGGCCGCCGAGTGGTTGCCGAGCGCATGGCGGTCGGCCGCATCACCGTCGACGAGTTCATACGGTCCTTGCCGGAGGAGGTCACCCGGGTGCCCGGCACCGCGGTGTTCATGTTCCGGGGCGACGGGGTCGCGCCACCGTCGCTGCGCACCAACACGCAGCACAACCACGTCCTCCACGAGCACGTGGTGCTGGTGTCGATCCTGACCGACACGGTCCCCTACGTCGCCGACGAGGACCGGATCTCCACCTCCAACTTTGGCTACGGCGTCCACCAGGTCGTCGCCCGGCACGGGTTCATGGAAGAGGCCAACGTGCCGGACTGGCTCGACGGGGTGCAGCTCGACGGGCTCACCATCAACTCCTCCGAGGTGACCTACTTCCTCGGACGCGAGACCGTGATCCCCTCCGAGGTCGTCTCGATGGCCCCGTGGCGGGAGCGGCTGTTCGCCGTCATGCTGCGGACCGCTGCCTCGGCCTCGCGGTTCTTCCGCCTGCCGCCCGACCAGGTCATCGAGGTCGGCTCCCAGGTCGAGATCTAGCCGACCGGCCCTCAGGCGACGTCGGTCGCCGCGCCCTGGAACTGCGCGTTGTAGAGCCGGGCGTACGCACCGCCGGCGGCGAGGAGCGAGTCGTGGTCGCCCTGCTCGACGATCTGCCCGTGCTCCATCACCAGGATCACGTCCGCGTCGCGGATGGTCGACAGACGGTGCGCGATCACGAAGCTGGTGCGCGACGAGCGCAGCTGGGCCATGGCCTCCTGGATGAGCACCTCGGTCCGGGTGTCGACCGACGAGGTCGCCTCGTCGAGGATCAAGATGGCCGGGTCGGCCAGGAACGCCCGGGCGATGGTGAGCAGCTGCTTCTCCCCCGCGCTGACCGACGTGCCCTCGTCGTCGAGCACGGTGTCGTAGCCCTCCGGGAGCGTGTGGACGAACCGGTCCACGTAGGCCGCCCGGGCCGCAGCGACGACCTCCTCGTCGGTTGCGTCGGCGCGGCCGAACGCGATGTTGTCCCGGATCGTGCCGCTGAACAGCCAGGTGTCCTGCAGCACCATGCCGATGTGTCGCCGCAGGTCGCGACGACGCATCTGGGCAGTGTCGGTGCCGTCGAGCGTGATCCGGCCGCCGTCGAGCTCGTAGAACCGCATGACCAGGTTCACGAGCGTGGTCTTGCCGGCGCCGGTGGGGCCGACGATCGCCACCGTCTGGCCCGGCTCGACCTCGAGGGACAGGTCCTCGATGAGCGGGTTCGCCGGGTCGTAGGAGAACGCGACGTGGTCGAACACGACCCGGCCCTCGGGCGGCTCGGCGTGGGCCGGCAGCGCCGACTCGTCGGACTCCTCCGGGGCGTCGAGGAACTCGAAGACCCGCTCGGCCGACGCGATGCCCGACTGCAGGATGTTGAACATTGACGCGACCTGCGTGAGCGGCTGCGTGAACTGCCTCGAGTACTGGATGAAGGCCTGGATGTCGCCGATCGACATGGCCCCCGCCGCGACCCGCACGCCGCCGATCACGGCGATGGCGACGTAGTTGAGGTTGCCGAGGAACATCAGTGCCGGCTGGATCGTGCCCGAGATGAACTGGGCGCCGAAGCTGGCCTGGTACATCTCCTCGTTCTTCTCGTCGAACAGCGCCTCGACCTCGTCCTGGCGGCCGAACGCCTTCACGAGCGCGTGGCCCGTGAACGCCTCCTCGACCTGCGCGTTGAGTGCGCCGGTGTGGCGCCACTGGTCGATGAACCGGGCGCGGGACCGGGACGCCACGAACTTCAGGACGAACAGGGAGGCGGGCACGATCAGGAAGGTCACGCCGGCGAGCAGCGGCGAGATCGTGAACATCATGATGAGCACGCCGACCAGCTGGAACACCGACGTGATCGTCTGGCTGAGTGTCTGCTGGAGGCTCTGGGCGATGTTGTCGATGTCGTTCGTGACCCGGCTCAGCAGGTCGCCGCGCGGCGTGACGTCGACGTACGACAGGGGCAGCCGGTTGATCTTGGCCTCGACCTCGCGACGGAGCCGGAACATGGTCCGCTGCACCACCCCGGCCAGGATCCACGACTGCAGCCACGACAGCACCGCCGAGCCCACGTAGAGCACGCAGGCGAGCCCCAGGACCCGGGCCATCGCGGTGAAGTCGATCTGGCGGGTCGGGCCCGTGAGCCCGCTCACGATCAGGTTGGTGGCCCGGGCCAGGATCCGGGGCCCGAACACGTAGAGGGTGACCGACGAGATGGCGAGCAGCACCACCACCGCGGCGCCCCTGGCCTCGGGCCCCATCGTGGCGAGCAGCCGCTTCGCCGAGTCGTTGAAGTTGGCCGACTTGTCGACGGGAAGGCCGGCGGCACCGAACCGGGCGCCGAAGCCGCTGCGCGCCTCCTGGGCGCGCTGGCGGATGGCCCGGTCCTCCGCGGCGTCGGAGGTCTCGGCCCCGCCCTCGTCGCCCCCGGTCGGCGCAGGGGTCGTGTCGTCGGTCATGCGACGTCCTCCGTCCCCATCTGCGACGCCACGATCTCGGCGTAGGTCGGGCAGGTGGCCAGGAGCTCCCTGTGCGTGCCGGTGCCCACGGCCACGCCGTCCTCGAGCACCACGATCTGGTCGGCCGAGACGATGGTCGACACCCGCTGCGCGACCACCAGCACCGCGGCGTCCCGGGTGATGGGAGCAAGCGCCGCTCGCAGCCGGGCGTCGGTGGCCAGGTCGAGCGCGGAGAACGAGTCGTCG
>CAJANQ010000469.1 GCA_903941145.1 uncultured Actinomycetes bacterium | reverse complement strand
GGTCGATGGGGTCGGTGGCCGACCGTCGTCGTGCACTCGCACCCTGGGTGGCCGTCATGTTGTCGGCAGTGATCATGAAAACGAATTTAGCGCTAATTAGCGCGAGGGTGAACCCCTTGCGCGCGTGGCAGTGGTCACGGCGGCGACGGGAATGGATCCGCACCCTGACCGCGACAGGGCGCGCGACCCCAACCGGTGCTGCCAAGTTCGTAGGATCCAGCCATGGCCGACCGCGAGACACCGCGACCAGGCGCGGAGCACCCGTTCCGCTCCGCCTACTCCACCGCCTACGACGCGGCGATCGAGGCCGAGACCTCGACGGGCACCGTCGAGCGGACCGAGGAGGAGGCCCGACGCCACCTGCTGGTCCGGCTGGCACGGACCGGCGGCGGGTTCGCACTCATCGGCGTCGGCCTGGCGGGACTGGTCCTCCCCGGTCCCGGCTGGCTGCTGATCCTCCTCGGGCTGGGCCTCCTCCCCTACACGTGGGCACAGAGGACCATCACCGCGATCCGTCGGCGGGTGCCCGGCATCCCGGAGGACGGCCGCATTCCCACCTCGACCTGGGTCGTGATGGGCGTGGTCGTCGCCCTGGCGAGCGCGCTCACCGTCCTGTTCGGCGCAGAGGTGGCGCGCTGGGCAGCCGGGCTGTGGGGCGACCCGGACCGACTGATCGGCTGACCGCAGTTCCACGCCCACGGGCGGCCCCCTGCCGGTAGCGTCGGCCCATGACGTCGTTCCCGCCCGCCGTCCTCCACACCCTCTCCGGTGCCCACGTCCCCGACGAGCCCGCCACTGGGCTGGTCCGCCTGGCGGTTCATGAGCTCGGCGAGGGCGGCACCCGGGCCGATGGCAGCGAACGTCCCGCCGTCGTGTTCTGCCACGGGTTCCCGGAGCTGGCCTACTCGTGGCGCCACCAGCTGCCCGAGGTCGCCGACGCCGGGTTCCGCGCCGTGGCGGTCGACCAGCGCGGCTACGGCGGCTCGACCTGTCCCGAGGACGTGGCCGCGTTCTCCCTCGACCACCTGTGCGGCGACCTGGTCGACCTGCTCGACGCGCTCGAGGTGGAGCAGGCCGTGTTCGTCGGCCACGACTGGGGCGGGTTCGTGACCTGGGCGCTGCCGGCGCTGTTCCCCGACCGGTGCGCCGGTGTGGTGGGCGTGTGCACCCCCTACACGCCGTTCCCCGGGTCCCGTTACCTCCGGACCCTGTTCGACCACGACGACGACATGTACATGCTGTGGTTCCTGCAGCCCGACGTGCCCGAGCAGACCATGGACCCTCGGGCCCGACAGGTCTTCGAGGTCATGCTGCGGGCGTCGGTGGACCCGGCCGAGCTGGCCGAGCTGGGGGCCGGCCGTGACGGCGGCGGGATGACCTTCAACCCGTTCCGCGACCTGGACGCCGCGCCGACCGTCGGGGAGCCGCTGCTCGACGACCACGAGCTCGACGTCTACGCGTCGACGTTCGCCCGCACCGGGTTCCGCGGCGCGGTCAACTGGTACCGCAACGTGGACGCCAACGGCGCGGCACACCGCGAGGTTGGCACGATGCCGCTCGATCTGCCGTGCCTGATGCTCTCCGCGGAGTGGGACCCGGCCCTGCCACCGGCGCTCTGCGACGGGATGGCGGACAAGCTCTCGGACCTCGAGCTGCATGTCGTGCCCCGGGCCGGCCACTGGTTGCAGCAGGAGTCGCCCGACGAGGTCAACGGGCTGCTCGTGGACTGGCTGCTGCGCCGGTTCGGCTGACGGTCGGGGGAAGGATCCTGCCCCCGCTGCGGTTGACTGCCGCCGGACGGCCGAACCGCGGCCACGACACTGGAGCAGCACATGACACTCGCCGTCGGCGACCTCGCCCCCGACTTCACCCTGCCGGACGTCGACTACAACGACGTCACGCTCTCGTCGTTCCGCGGTCAGGGCTCCGTCACGCTCGTGTTCATCCCGTTCGCGTTCAG
>CAJANQ010000468.1 GCA_903941145.1 uncultured Actinomycetes bacterium | reverse complement strand
CCGCCGGTGATGGCGTCGCGGACCCGCTGCTCGGGGTCCATGGTCCGGCCGCGCTGGTCGTAGTAGCCGACCTTGGCGGTACTGCCGTACTCGACCCGGCCTTCCGTGGGCGTGATCCGGCCGGCGATGAGGTCGAGCAGCGTCGACTTGCCGGTCCCGTTGGGGCCGACGATGCCGAGCCGCTCCCGCGGGTCGAGCAGCAGGTCGACGCCGGAGAACAAGGGCGCGCCGCCGTCGAACGAGTGGCCGACGCCGTGCAGCTCCACCACCCGGTCGCCCAGGCGCGGCGTGCCGGCGTGGAGGGGCAGTTCTCCGGCCCGCGCCGCAGCCTGGGGGCGGTCGTTGACCAGCTCAGTAGCCGCAGCGATGCGGGCCTTGGGCTTGGAGGTCCGGGCCGGGGCGCCACGGCGCAGCCAGGCCAGCTCGGTCCGGGCAAGGTTGCGGCGGCGCTGCTCGGCCACCTCCGCCTGCTCCTCACGCAGCGCCCGGCCCTCGAGGTACGCGTCGTAGCCGCCCTCGTGGACGTACGCGGCGCCGCGGTCGAGCTCGAGCACCCTGGTGGTGATGCGGTCCAGGAAGTGCCGGTCGTGGGTGACCAGCACCAGCCCACCGCGGTACTCGGCCAGTCGGTCCTCGAGCCATGCCACAGCGTCGATGTCGAGGTGGTTCGTGGGCTCGTCCAGGAGCAGCAGGTCGCTCGGCACGACCAGCGCCCGGGTCAGCGCGATGCGCTTGGTCTGACCGCCCGAGAGCTGGTCGACCGGGGTGTCCAGGATCAGGCCAAGTCCCAGCCGGTCGGCAATGGCCTCGGCCTCCCAGCTCGGCACGTCGAGGCCGGCCACGAGCGACTCGCGCACCGAGCAGCCGCCCGGGACGTCGTCGGTCTGGTCGAGCACAGCGACGCGGACGTCCTTGCCGCGGCGGACCGCGCCGGACTCGGGCTCGGTCACCCCGGCCAGGATGCGCAGCAGCGTGGACTTGCCGCAGCCGTTGAGGCCGACGACACCGAGGCGGTCGCCAGTGGAGACGGTGACGGACACGTCCGCGAAGAGCGGACGGCCAGGACGGGACGCGGCGACGCCGGACGCGTCGAGAAGGATCACCTACGTACTGTCGCGCTCAGCGTCGGAACGAGGCGACCCGGCCGGCCACCCACTCGTCGAGCAGGCGCACCGCACGGTCGGTCACGAAGGCGATGTGGCCACCCTCGAACTCCTGGGCCGCACCCCGGCCGTCGGCCGGGACGTGGTCGCCCTGGACCGTCGCCGCACCGGGCACGGGGAAGCCCGTGCGCCCCACGAGCGGCAGACCCAGCAGCGCCACGGTCCGCGCGGAGGTGAAGTTCGGGACGATCGAGTCGTCCACCCCGCTGACGATGAACACCGGTGTGCCCCGCTGACGGATCCGGTCCAGGAAGTTCACGTTGTCGGCCGGGTCGAGCAGCATCGTGGCCGAGCCCATGAGCGACAGCGCGTCACCGGCCGGGCCGCCCTCGGGCACGACCCCGGAGAAGAACGGCCAGATCAGTGAGTGGTAGATGATGTCGGCGATGCCGGTCCCTGGGACCTGTAGGAACGCGGCCCGGAACTCGGGGACGAGCGCCACCGAGACGGCGCCGAGCACGCTGCCCATGGACGTGCCCTCGTAGAGAAGGTGGTCGGGGTCCAGGTCGACCTTGCCGTCGGGCACCTGGCCGGGGCCCCCGAGGTCAAGGCCCCGGAGGTGCGTCTGCACGGCCCGCACGAGCGAGATCTGGTCGACCACTCCCTGCTGGGTCATGGCGGCGAGACGTCCGAGCTGCTGCGCGGTCCGGAGGTCCAGCACGTACCCCCCGTCGGTGTCCTGCCGGTCGCCGTGGTTGGGGATGTCGATGCCGATCGTGGCCACGCCGACCTTGGCGTTGGAGGAGGCTGCGAACAGCATCGTCTCCTTGGACACGGTGATCCCGTGGCCGTAGACCGCGACGGGAGCCCCGGCAGGGCTCGCCGGTCGCGCCGGGAGCACCAGCAGGAACTTGATCCACAGGTGGGTGGGCGCCGCGCCCGGTCGGACCACCCCGGCGGCGTCCCGGAAGTCGGTGGTCCGGAGCTCGCCCTTGACCACCGTGGAGGAGCCGTCGACCAGGGGGGACGGACCGGCCTGGAGGTTGCGGACGGGATGGTCGTCGGCGCGGGTGGCCGCCGCCATGGCGTCGATCGTTGCCGTGGCGTTGGCACGAGAACGGACCGTGAACCGGGTGGCGGTCAGCACGCGGCCCCAACGGTCCCCCTCGATGCGGGCCAGGTCGGCCTTGATGCTCTGGAGGTGGTCACCACGGGCGCCCAGCACCGCCAGCGTGGGGCGCAGCTCGCCGAACGCGGCGGACCGGAGCCGGTCGTCGATGCGGGCGACGTAGGTGCGGCCGTACTCCCACCGGACCTGCGGCCAGACCATCACCACGGTCCCCGGTGCGCCCTGCTGGGCGGCGGCGAACGGCAGCTCGACGCGGACCGGGACCTGGGCACCGGTCTCGACGTCGTAGACGGCGACGGCCGCGTGGTCACGGGCGACGAGCGTGTCGTAGTCGACGGCGCGGTCGAACTCGAAGATGACCGGCGTCAGCGCGGCGAAGCCGTCGGCACCGTCGAACGCGTCCGACGGACGGGCACCCGGACCGAGCTGGTCGGTGAGCCGCTTCGACACCAGGTCGGACGGCACCGCCAGCCGGCGGCCGGTGGCGGTGGACGGGTCGGCGACCGTGAACTCGTCGCTCGGGTACGGCAGGGCGCACGAGCGGACCATCGCCGCGGTGCACGGGGCGCCGGCGGCACGGACGGGCAGCGGACGGGAGGGCACGGCGGCGCACGCGGCCGCAGCCAGCGCGACCACCACCAACGACGCCGATGCCAGCGCCCGTGTGGTTCGTGAGGCCCCCCGCACCATCTGGTCACGGTAACCCTGACCAGACGGCCTGACCAGCCGTTCCGGCTGCGTCATCCGCCCTTTTTCCGGACGGTCGTCGTGGAGGTCGACGGCGGCACGGTGGTCGTCGTCTGGGTGGACTTCCAGTACTTCCGCCAGCGCGACTCGAGCTGCGGCGCCAGGAACTTGGGGGCGACCTCGTTCTGGATCGCGATCGCAGGGATGTGGATGCCGTCGGGACGCAGCGTGCGGTCCTGTGACCTGGGGCCGAGCCACGAGGCAAAGTCCATCACCTCGACCTTGCCGGGCCTCGAGGCGGCCACCATCTTCTCGATCTGGTGCCACTTCGCCATGCGCGCCGGGTCGTGCTGACGCTGGACCGGGACGGGCTGGCCCACCGTCGACCACACCCCGTACTCCGGCCACGTCATGAGCACGACCAGCGCACCTCTCGACGAGAGCACGTCGACCGCCTCGGTCAGCTCCTTCGTCGCGTACGCGGCGGTCGCCGGGTCCAAGATGTTCGACCACTTGCCGGTACCGCGGACGATGACGTCGGGCACCTCCCACGCGCCGGTCACGAGCACCGCGACGTCGGGATCTGTCGCGTCCAGCTCGGCGGCCCAGTTGGTGGGCCACTGGGTGCACTTGGGGATCGGTGGACCCTCGGTGGCAGCCCGGATCCGCGCGTACCGGGCCACGCCGCAACCCAGATCGGCGTCGCCGCCGGCGACCGTGAGCTGGTCCGGGTTCGACCGGCCGTACTCGGCGAGGCCCAGGCCGACGAGCAGTCCGGTCGAGTCCCCGAAGAGCCCGACCCGGGGCGGTGGGGCCGTCGGCACGGTCGTCCGGGGGGAGCCCGTCCCGCCCGACGAGCTCGGCTGGGTGGTCGTGGTCGGGCGCGACGACTCGCCCAGCTTGGCGAAGTCCTTGGCGCTCTGCTCGAAGTCCACCGTCCGCTGGGCGGCGTCGGCCGGCAGCGGCAGGAGCGCCAGCACCACGACGCCAGCGGTCGCGGCCGCGGCCACCTTGGGTCCCTGACCCGGACGCGGCCAGCGGCCCGAGCGGACCGGCTGCTCCAGGAAGCGGAACGACGCCTCGGCAATGCCGAGCGAGATGCCGAGCGAGAGCACCACCCGCAACGGCGTCCACATCGTCGGCCACGTCTGGCGGACCGCCAGGAACACCGGCCAGTGCACCAGGTAGAGACCGAACGACCGCTCCCCGAGGTAACGGAGCAGCCGGGTGTCGAGCAGGTGGCGCACCGGTCCGGCGGGGAGCATCGCCGCCGTGATGACCAGGCAGGTCATGAGCGCGTACAGGGCGAAGCCGCCGCGGTAGAGCCATCCGGCGGACTGGTCCAGGGTCAGCCACCACCAGAGCTGGACCGCCAGCACCAGTGCGGCCCCCAGCACGACAGCTGCCCGGTACTTGAGCCGGAGGGCGAGGCGGCGGCGCACGGAGCGCTCCGACAGCACGACGGCCAGCACGCCGCCCACGAGGATCTCGACCGCCCGCGTGTCGGTGCCGAAGTAGATGCGGTCGTCCGACATGTTGAACACGAACGGCTCGAGCGCGCTGCAGAGCGAGAGCACGGCCAGCGCGGCGCCGAGCAGCCGGTGCCGCCCCTTGACGACCTTCCAGAGGCCCAGCAGCACGAGCGGCAGCAGCCAGTAGAACTGCTCCTCCACCGCCAGCGACCAGAAGTGCAGCAGCGGTGACGGCGAGACGAACAGCCGCGAGTAGCTCTGACCCTGCAGCAGGTAGTGCCAGTTGGCGACCTGGAACGTCGCGCTGAGGGCGTCTCCGCGCATCCCGGCCCGCTGGTCCGCAGTGGCGAACAGGTGGCCGAACACCACCGTCACCAGGG
>CAJANQ010000467.1 GCA_903941145.1 uncultured Actinomycetes bacterium | reverse complement strand
TGGTCGACCATGTCGGCCTTGTCGCCAGCCTTCTCCTTGACGACCTCAGTGGCCTTGTCGATGCCGTCCTTCACCTTGTCCTTGTTGCCCGAGACCAGGTCCTTGGCCTTGTCGAGAAAGTCGTTCATCGTGTGCATCTCCCCATCGTGACGGTCGGCGTCCTGCCGACCGTGCTGAGCAGCGCGAAAGTACCGGGCGCGACCACGTCGCCCCGATGCCCGACCGTCCAATTCAGCCGGCGCCGACACGCACCGTCACGACGCCACCACCATCCGTGCACCACCGACCCGTCCCCGCCGCCAGGAGCCCTCATGAAGCTGTACCCCGAAGTCCCCGACCGACGGAACGCCGTGATCGCCCGGGACGCCGCGCTCGTGCTGCTGCTCGTGCTGTTCGCCTGGACCGGCTGGAAGGTCTACGGCGCGGTGGACCACGTCGGCGTGCTGGGCGAGGGTGTGACCTCGGCGGGCAACTCGGTGCAGGACGCCTTCGGTTCGGCGGCCGAGACCGTGGTCAGGGTGCCGGTGGTGGGGTCCAAGCTCGCCGACGCGCTCGGGAGTGCCGGGACCGCCACCGGCGGCAGCGTGGCCGACGCCGGGACGGCGGGGACCGAGGCGGTGCACCGTCTGGCGGTCATCCTCGGCCTGCTGACCTTCGGACTGCCGAGCGTGGTGCTCCTCGTGACCTCGCTCCCCCGCCGCTTCGCAGTCGCCCGTGACCTGACCGCCGCGCACGACACCGTCGGCGACCTGTCGGACCCGGCGCGGCGCAAGCTCCTGGCCGAACGCGCCGCGATGCACCTGCCGTACCGGGTGCTGCAGCGGTACACCGCCGACCCGCTCGGCGACCTGGCCGCCGGCCGCTACGACGCGCTCGTGGACGCGTCGCTCGAGGAGGCCGGGCTGTCCCCGCGCCGCCGCCTCCCCGCCGCCTGACCACCGACCGCGCGGGCGCACCACCGAGTGTGACAGCGCCGCTGTACCGCACCACTACGCTCGGCCCGTCGGCCAACCCACGGCCGGCACTACCGGAAGGTGTCCCCATGTCCCGTCGTGTGATCCGCACTGCTGCGGTCCTCCTCGCTGCTGGCGTCGTGCTCGCCGGCTGCTCCAGCTCCGACGACAGCGCCAGTGGCAGCACCACCACCGCCAAGGGCGGCAAGGTGCTGTCGGTCTGCTCGGACATCCCTTACGAGCCCATGGAGTTCGAGGCCGAGAAGGGCGCGACGCCGAGCGGCTACACCGGCTTCGACATCGACCTGGTGCAGCAGATCGCCACGAACGCCGACCGCACCCTCAAGGTGAAGGTCACCCCGTTCGACGGCATCATCGGCGCCCTCAACGCCGGCCAGTGCGACGCCATCGTGTCCTCGCTGACCATCACCGACGAGCGCAAGCAGAACGTCGACTTCACGACGCCGTACTTCGACTCGGACCAGTCGATCTTGGTGAAGGCCGACAAGGCCGAGCAGTACAAGAGCCTGGCCGACCTGAAGGGCGCCAAGATCGGCGTGCAGTCGGGCACCACCGGCGAGGAGTACGTCACCAAGAACCAGCCCGAGGGCTCGACGGTCACCGCGCTCCCCGGCGCCGCAGACCTGTTCGCCGCCCTGGACTCCGGCAAGATCGACGCCGTCGTGCAGGACTACCCGATCAACGCCTACCGGGCGACGAAGAAGGACAACGTCTCGCTGTCCGAGAAGATCCCGACCGGTGAGCAGTACGGCATCGCCGTGAAGAAGGGCAACACCGAGGTCCTCGAGATCTTCAACTCGGGCCTGGCGGCGGCGAAGGCCGACGGCAGCTACGCCAAGATCTACGAGCAGTACTTCGGCGAGCAGCCCCCGGCCTCCTGATCAACCTCTGACAGTGCGCCGCACCAGCGTCCCGGCATGACCCGGCAGCAACGATCAACGCTCCTCCAGTGGGGTGCGTTCGTGGTCGGGCTCCTCGTCGTCGCCGGGACGCTGGCGGCCACGGTCCGCTGGGGCGACCTGGCAGCACAGTTCTTCAAGTGGTCCGACTTCAAGGACCAGTTCCCGGACATCGTCCTGGAAGCCGCACGCAACACGATCATCTACACGGTCATCGGGTTCTCAGGGGGCCTCCTCCTGGGACTGGTGGCGGCGCTCATGCGGCAGTCGTCGGTGCCGCCCGCCCGGTTCCTCGCCGGCGTCTACATCGAGGTCTTCCGGGCGCTCCCCGCACTGCTCACCATCCTCATCGTCGGGTTCGGCATCCCGATCGCGTTCGGGTCCGAGAACCTGCCGAGCTTCTTCCAGACCCTCTACGGCTCCGGCGGCACGGCCCTCGCACTGGTCGCCGGCGCCTACCTCGCGGAGACCATCCGGGCCGGCATCGAGGCGGTTCCCCGTGGCCAGGTGGAGGCCGCACGGTCGCTGGGCATGACCTCCTTCCAGACGACCAGGTCGATCGTCCTGCCGCAGGCGTTCCGGGTCATCATCCCGCCGCTCACCAACGAGCTCGTGCTGCTGCTCAAGGACACGTCGCTGCTCGCAGTCCTCGGCGTCGCCGCCGGCGAGCGCGAGCTGACCACCTGGGGTCGGACCATCTCCAACTCCATCGGCAACTACACGCCGCTCATGGCCGCGGCCGTCTGCTACCTGGCCATCACCGTCCCGCTCAGCCAGCTCGTGAAGTACGTCGAGAAGCGCACCAAGGCGGGCCAAGGGTGAGCGGGGCCCGGCCGACCGTCGACATCGTCGGCCTGCACAAGAGCTTCGGCGCCAACGAGGTGCTCCGCGGGGTGGACTTCCACGTCGGCCACCGCGAGGTGGTC
>CAJANQ010000466.1 GCA_903941145.1 uncultured Actinomycetes bacterium | reverse complement strand
GGCCCGCCCGACCGTCGGCGTCGTGACCGCCGTCGAGGCCGTCCACACCGAGGTCATGGGCGGCATCGAGGACATCGCGGCCGCCAAGCGCGAGCTGGTCGAGGCGATCCCGCCCGAGGGGGCGGCGGTGCTCAACGCCGACAACCCCTACGTGGCGGCCATGGCGTCGGCCACCTCGGCCCGGGCCGTGCTGTTCGGCGACGCCGGCGAGGTACGCGCTGCAGGTGTGCAGGTCGACGACGACCTCTGCGCGAGCTTCGTGCTGGAGTCGCCGTGGGGCTCGGCCCCCGTGGCGCTCGGGGTGCGGGGCGTGCACAACGTTGGCAATGCGCTCGCTGCCGCCGCCGCGGCGCTGGTGCTCGACGTCCCGCTCGACCTGGTGGTGGCCGGACTGGCCGTGCCGCCCGCCTCGCCGTGGCGGATGGACCTGCAGCGCACGGCCGGCGGCGGCCAGGTCCTCAACGACGCCTACAACGCCGGGCCGGCGTCCATGGCCGCGGCGCTCCGGTCGTTGGCGTCGCTCGACGCCGAGCGTCGGGTGGCGGTGCTGGGCGTCATGGCCGAGCTGGGCGACCGGTCGGCCGACGAGCACGCCCGCATCGCGGCCCTGGCCGACGAGCTGGGCATCGAGGTCGTCGCCGTGTCGACCGACCTCTACGGCGTGGCACCGGTGGACGGGGTCGACGCCGCAGTGGCGGCGGTGGGTGATGCCGGCCGGGGCACCGCGGTGCTCGTGAAGGGCAGCCGGGTGGCGGGCCTCGAGCGGGTCGCCGCAGCGCTGCTCGGCTAGGACCGTGCTGGCGCCACGTACGCGTGGTGCCGCAGGTCCACGGTGACGGCGAGCACGAGCGCCACCGCCGCACCGAACACAATGACGGCCGAGATGCCGACCGACTCGATGGCCGGGCCGGCGATGAGGCTGCCGAGCGGAACCAGTCCGGCCCAGCCCATCATCCAGAGCCCCATGACGCGGCCACGGACCTCGTCGGTGACCTGCAGCTGCAGGGTGGTCGACAGCGCCGTGATGACCATGAAGTAGGACGCCCCCAGCACGAACAGTGCCGGGAAGGCCACGGCCCGGTCGGTGGTGGTGCCGAAGACAGCGAGCGAACCGGCGAAGATGAAGAGCCCGACCTTGGCCATCAGGCCCCGGTCGTGGTGCGACAGGAACGAGCCCATGGCCATCGCCCCGAGCATCGCTCCTAGGGCGAAGCAGGCGAAGAGCAGGTAGTAGACGTCGCCGCTCATGCCCAGGTGGTCCTTGGCGATGGCAGGCATCTGGTAGACGAACGACAGCGAGCACAGCGACAGCACCGAGATGGTGATGAGCACCCGGCTGATCAGCCGGTCGGCCCGGGCGGCGCGGAGCCCGTTGCGGAGCTGCTCGGTGGGGGACTCCGTCCGGTTGCCCTTGGGGCTGAAGTCCACGTCGACCGAGCAGACGGCGATCACCACGAACAGGTAGGTGGCCGCGTTCACCGCGAACACGAGCGGCGCACCGCCGACGGAGACGACCGCCAGGCTGAGGAGCGGGCCGACGAACCGGCTGGCGTTCATGGCGGCCGAGTTGATGGCGATGGCCGACTGCAGGTCCTCGCGGGGGACGAGTGCCGGGAGGGTGGCGCTGGCCGCGGGGGCGTTGAGTGCCGCGCCGACGCCGATGCCGGCGACGAGCAGGACGATCACGGCCCGGGACGGCGAGGGGTCTCGGGCCACGAGCGCCAGGAGGACCGACAGCACGGTCTGGACGGTGGCGACCGACACCATGATCGTGCGGCGGTTCACCCGGTCGGCCAGGGCGCCGGCGACGGGGGAGAGGAACAGCATGGGGCCCAGCTGGGCGAACGTGACCACGCCCGTGAACACGGGGCCGCGCAGCTCGAACGCCAGCGCCGCCAGGGTCACGTTCTGCATCCAGGTGCCGATGTTCGACGCCGTGCTGCCCGCAAAGACCCGCCGGAAGGCCGTGTGCTGGAAGGCGGCGGCGAGGTGGGTCTTCTGCGGGGTGTCCGGAGCACCCTGTGGGGCGAGGTCGCCGGCCGGCGGTCCGGACGCGTCAGGTCGTTCGTCGCCCGAATGTTTCGGAGATCGAAGCAAACCCACGTCGTGAGGGTACGACAACCGGTGCTGGCGACCCCGGTCGGACCGAGTGGCAGTCGTCACGGCAAGTACCACCGCGGCGGGCGGCCATAGGCTGCGCCCAATGTCCGCCCCGCCCCAGCGCACGCACTACCAGGTGCTCGGGATCCCCGAGTCGGCCTCGGCCGACGAGGTCCGACGCGCCCACCGCCAGCTGGCCCAGGTGCTGCACCCGGACCGCCAGGCAGGGGCGTCGGCCGCAGAGCAGTCGCTCGCCGAGCGGCGGATGCGAGAGGTCAACGCCGCATGGACGGCGCTGTCGGACCCGCAGCGGCGCGCCGCCTATGACCGGTCGCTCCGTGCCGCACGGACCGGACCGGCGTCGGCCGGCGCCTCGGCGACCGCGACCGCCACAGCAGCCAGGGGGCCGATGGCGGCCCGGTTCGTCGACGACGAACCGGAGTTCGACCGCGCCGTCGACGTCGACCCCGACGAGCCCGAGCTCTCGCCCGCCCATTTCTGGCTG
>CAJANQ010000465.1 GCA_903941145.1 uncultured Actinomycetes bacterium | reverse complement strand
GTACGTCGCCGACGTGGTGGTGCCGGGACCGGACCCGACGAACGGCCGGTCGAGCCCGAGAGCCACCGCGGTGGCTTTGGCGAGTTCGGCGGCGAGACGTCGGCCTTCATCGAGCGCACGTTCCGTGAGCGGATCGTGCTGGTGGGCGTGAGCCGGCCTCCCTACGACGACGAGGCCGTCGAGGCGTCCCTCGACGAGCTCGAGCTCCTGGTCGACACCGCCGGGGCCGACGTCGTCGGCCGCGTGGTGCAGCGGCGCCAGGCCCCCGACCCGGCCACCTACATCGGCAGCGGCAAGGCCGAGGCGGTCCGGGAGCTGGCCGAGGCCACCGACTGCGACACCGTCGTGTTCGACGACGAGCTGAGCCCGGCCCAGCAGTACAACCTGGAAAAGCTCCTCGGGCGTACGGCGATCGACCGCACGGCGGTGATCCTCGACATCTTCGCCCAGAACGCCAGCAGCCAGGAGGGCAAGGCGCAGGTCCAGCTGGCGCTGTTCCGCTACCGGCTGCCGCGGCTGCGGGGGCGGGGCCTGACCCTCAGCCAGCAGGCCGGCGGCATCGGCGCCCGGCGCGGACCCGGCGAGACCCAGCTCGAGATCGACCGCCGCCGAATCGCCCGGCTGATCCACAAGCTCGAGGCCGAGCTGAAGGTCATTGCCAAACATCGCCAGACACAGCGCAAGGCCCAGCGCCGGTCGGCCCTGCCCAAGGTGGCCATCGTCGGGTACACCAACGCCGGGAAGTCCACGCTGCTCAACCGGCTGACCGACGCCGGCGTGCTGGTCGAGGACCGGCTCTTCGCCACGCTCGACGCCACCACCCGCCGGCTCGACCTGCCGGGCGGCGAGCGGGTGCTGTGCACCGACACCGTCGGGTTCGTGAAGAAGCTCCCGCACCAGCTGGTCCAGGCCTTCCACTCCACGCTGGACGTCATCCCCGACGCCGACCTGCTCGTCCACGTCGTCGACGGCGCCGGTCCCGACCCCGAGGGGCACATGGACGCGGTCCGCGACGTCATCAACGAGATCGGCGGGAGCGACCGGCCCGAGCTGCTGGTGTTCAACAAGTCCGACCGCCCAGAGTTCGACCGCGACCTGGTGGCCCGGTACCCCGGTTCGGTGGCGGTCTCGGCGGTGACCGGCGACGGTGTCGCCGACCTGCTGCTCCGCGTCGGCGACCGTCTGCGCTCGATGACCCGCTCGGTCGAGCTGGTCGTGCCCTACGACCGCGGCGACGTGGTGGCCGCGCTGCACCGGTCCGGCGAGGTCCTCACCGAGACGGCCGAGCAGGACGGCATGCGCCTGTCCGTCCGCCTCGCCGACGCCGAGCGGGGGAAGTTCGCAGAGTTCGTCGCCGCAGGTCCGGCTCAGGAGGCCTCATGACCGGGTTCGTCCCGCCGCCGTACCCCTACGACCGTCTGGGCGGGCTCGTCGACCTGGCCGGGGCCCACGAGGGCGGTGCCGTCGACCTGTCCGTGGGCACTCCGTGCGACCTGCCCTCGGCCGCCGTGCTCGACGCGCTGGCCCACGCCGGGTCGCCGCACCGGTACCCGCCGTCGGTCGGCACGGAGCCGCTGCGCACGTCCGTCGCGGCCTGGTTCGACCGCCGTCTCGGCGTGGGGGTCCGGCCCACCGAGCTGGCGGCCTGCATCGGGTCCAAGGAGTTCGTCGCCGGGCTGCCGCACTGGCTGCGCCTCCGCACCCCGGAGCGCGACACCGTGCTCTACCCGGAGGTCTCGTACCCGTCGTACGCCATGGGCGCCACGCTGGCGGGCTGTCGCGCCGTGCCGGTCGCCGTCGACGACGAGTGGCGCCTCGACCTGTCGGGCATCGACCCCGCCGACGCAGCGCGTGCCCTGTGCCTCTGGTCGAACACGCCGGGCAACCCGGCCGGCGGCCTGGACGACCTGGTGGCGGTGGCCGAGTGGGGCCGCTCGAACGGCGTGCCCGTGTTCTCCGACGAGTGCTACGTCGAGTTCACGTGGGACGGTGCGCCACGGGGGAGCGTCGCCCTCCCGGGCCGGACCATCCTCGAGGCCGGGACCGACGGCGTCGTCGCCGTCCACTCGCTCTCCAAGCGCTCCAACCTGGCCGGTCTGCGGGTCGGCTTCTACGCCGGCGACCCCGAGCTGGTCGGGTTCCTCTCCGAGGTCCGCAAGCACGCCGGGTTCATGGTCCCGGGCCCGGCCCAGGCCGCAGGGGTCGCGGCGCTCGACGACGACGACCACGTGGTCGCCCAGCGGGACCGCTACCACTCGCGGCTCCGGCGGATGCAGTCCGTCCTCGAGGGCATGGGGCTCCACGCCCCGTTCCCCGGCGGCGGGTTCTACCTGTGGGTCCCTGCGCCCGAGGGCGACGCCTGGGGCCTGGCCCGCCGGCTCGCCGAGCAGCTCGGCATCGTGGTCAGCCCCGGCGAGTTCTACGGCGACGCCCGGCCCGGGTTCGTACGGGTCGCGCTGGTCCAGCCCGACGAGGCCATGGCGCTCGTCGAGGCCCGCGCCGCTGCCCTCTGAGCTGCGCTGCAGGGGCCGCGGCCTGCGGCGGCACCGGCAGTAACGTCGCAGCGCCGCCGTCCCGGGAGGACCCATGGCCGACCCCACCAAGCCGCCGAAGGT
>CAJANQ010000464.1 GCA_903941145.1 uncultured Actinomycetes bacterium | reverse complement strand
GCGGGTGGCCCGGACCCCGGCGAGCTGCGCCCCGAGCGTGCCGTCGGTGAGGGCGGCCACCACGCCGCCCGCCGCCTCGAGGGCGACGAACTCGTCCCACGCGGACTGCGCGAGCTGGTCGGTGAGCGACTCGACGTACCAGGACCCGCCGGCGGGGTCGACGACCCGGCCGACGTTCGACTCCTCCTGGAGGATCACCTGCGTGTTGCGGGCCATGCGGCGGCCGAGCTCGTCCGGCACGCCGACGGCGGCGTCGAACGGCAGGGTCACCAGGCTCTCGGCGCCGGCGGCACCGGCGGCGAACGTGGCCGCGGTGACGCGCAGCAGGTTCACCCACGGATCACGGCGGGTCATCATGTGCCGCGCCGTGCGGGCGTGGACCCGAGGGGCAGCCGCTGCGGGCGACGCGCCGCACGAGGTGGCCAGGTGGGCCCACAGCCGCCGGGCGGCGCGGACCTTGGCGATCGACCCGAACACGTCGGCGTCGACCGTGACGGTGAGCTCGATCGTGCGGACCGCCTGGTCGACCGGCACACCGGCGTCGGCAAGCGCCCGCAGGTACGCGGCACCGGTCGACAGCAGGTAGGCCAGCTCCTGGGCGGGCGAGGCACCGGCCTCGGCAACGGCCGAGGTGTCCACGGCAGCCACCGAGACGTGCGGGTGGCTCGCTGCCAGCGAAGCACCCAGCGCGCCGAGGTCCTCGAGCGGCACCGACTGGCCGGTCGTGGCCAGGTGGCCCACCGGGTCGGCGCCGATGCCACCACGGACCTCCGCCGCGTCGTGGCCGCGACGCTCCCAGAGCGCCGTCAGCAGCTCGGCACCACGGACGAACCCGGCACCCGGCTGCAGGTAGACCGGGGCCAGGTCGAGCAGGACCCCGTCCAGCGCGGCGTCCAGGTCGTCGACGGTCGCAACCGCTACGCCGTCGGCGCCGACGGCACCGCCGGTGCGGAACGCCTCGTCCAGCCGGACCAGCAGCGAGGTCGTCCCCCGCTCGAGCTCACGGAGCGCCCACCGGGCCGCCTCGGCCGGGTCGGCGTCAGCGACGGTGGCCCGGATGTCCCACTGCCCCTGGGGCCGGGGCGCGGAGTCGGCGCCGCGGGTGAACGGGGCGGTACCCGGGAACCCGGCTCCGTCGGCGGTGCTGGTCGCTGCCGTGTAGAGCGGCTGGACCTCGATCCCGTCGGCGGTCCGGGAGACCAGCCGGTCGAACGGGGCGCCCTTGAGCACCTTGTCGACGGCGCTCCGCCACTGCTCGTCCGTCGCAGCGTCAGAACCCGCTGCGAGCTCGGTGTCGGCCTCGCTGGCCACAGGCACCTCCATCTCGGCGCGGCATCGTGCCGCGGCGGGGCGAGGTTACCGGACGGTCGGCGGAGGCTCCGAAGCCGGCGGGGCGGTCGGCGGCACTCCGACCGGGGGGCCGTCATGCAGCGGCGGGGTCACGGCCGCGGCCAGGACCGGCGACGGGGCCGTCGCAGCGGTGGTGACAGCCGGCGACACCTCGACCGGCGGAGCCGCTGCCGACTCCGACGGGCCCGACGGGGTCGGCCGAGGGATGTTCCGGGGCGTCTTCTCGCGGCCGCCGAGGATCCGGTAGATCGTGAGGAAGGTCAGCACGGCAGCCAGGCCCAGGCCCATCAGCTGCACGGCGCCGTTCTTCATGTCGGTGCCGACCGTTGCGGCGTGGAGCCCGACCAGCACGGCCACCGGGTACGAGAGGTAGTGGAACCCTCGCCACACCTTGCGGGGCATCTTCCGCATGACGAGCGACGTGCCCTCGACGAACAGCAGCGCCCAGAGCGCAGCGACGCCGTAGGCCACCGGCCAGGCCTTGTAGCCCTGGTGGTCGGGCGAGGCGAACGGGACGAAGAGCTCCTTGAGCGAGTAGCTCGAGTAGCCGTCGAAGTAGAGCGCCGCCATGTGCACGCCGATGAATGCCACCGTCAGCCCACCCAGGTAGCGGTGGAGGTCGGTCAGCCAGGCTGGCAGGCCCCGGCGCTCGATGAGCCGGGTCGAGAGCAGCAGGCCCCAGATGAGGGTCAGCGCCAGCAGAACGGCGGCGACGATGCCGCTGCCCCGCGTGAGGTACCAGAAGAATTTCTCGTTCACGTTGTCACCTTGTCCCCCGGCCTCGGCCGGTGGCGGGAGCGTCGGGCGTCAGCTCGCCTTGGTCTTGGTGACCGGGGCGGCAGGACGGGGGGCGGGGGTCGTCTGGCGGCTGGCAGACCAGCCGCCGTTGCTCGACCCGGAGGTCGAGCGGGTGGCCGGCGCGGCGGCTCGGCTGGAGCCGCCCGATGCGGGCG
>CAJANQ010000463.1 GCA_903941145.1 uncultured Actinomycetes bacterium | reverse complement strand
GAGGACGCCGCACTGTCGGTCGGTGACGTGGTCGTGCCCTACCGCGACGGCCAGGGCGTCCTGTTCGACGACACCGCCCCGCACGCGGCATGGAACCGTGGTCCCGCCGACCGCGTGACGCTGTTCCTCGAGGTCTACCGGCCGCTCCCGCAGCCGGCCGCCGCGCTCAACCTGGGCGTGCAGAAAGTGCTCGGCCTGGACCACCGCTACCGGTCGGCGCCGGCCCGTGCCGCGGCATGGGACGCCGCGCTGAACCCGCGGCGGGCCGCCTCATGACCGGTCCGGTCGACCTGACCCTGTTCATGCCGGCCCTCAACGAGGAGCTGTCGATCCGTCGCACCGTCGTCGCTGCCGTCGAGGCGTCCGAGGTGCTGGTGGCCGACGGCACCGTGTCGTCGTACGAGGTGCTGGTAGTCGACGACGGCAGCACGGACGGGATGCCGAAGGTGCTCGACGCGCTGTCCAAGGAGTTCTCCCACCTCCGGCACGTCCGCCACCCCGTGAACCGCGGACCCGGGGCCGCGATGCGGACCGGCTTCACCGAGTCGCGCGGTGAGCTCGTGCTCTACACCGACGCCGACCTCCCGGTGGACCTGGCCGTGGTGGGCGAGGCCGTCCGGATCCTGCGGCGCGACGACGCGGACATCGTCGCCGGCTACCGCCGTAGCCGCTCGGGGGAGGGTCCGCGCCGGGTCGTCTACTCCGCCGTCTACAACACCATGGTCCGGGCGGTGCTCGGGCTGCGCGTGCGGGACGTGAACTTCGCCCTCAAGCTCGTCCGCCGCCGTGTGATCGACACGCTGACGCTCCACAGCGACGGGATCTTCCTCGACGCCGAGCTCTTGGCCAGGGCCGACCGCGCCGGGTTCCGCATCGTGCAGATGGGCGCCGACTACCTGCCCCGTCTGGCGGGCAGCTCGACCGCCGCGTCGCTGCCTCGCATCGTCGAGCTCGGCGCCGAGGCCCGCAGGATCGTGCCGGACATCCTCCGCCAGCCGAGGCTCCGCCCATGACGTCGCCCGTGCTGGTGGTCAACGCCGACGACTACGGCCTGACCCCCGGCGTGTGCGAGGGCATCCTGCGCGCCGGCCAGGACGGCATCGTGACCTCGACCTCGGTCCTGGCGGTGGCGCCTGCCTTCCGGACGCACGCCGCCGCCCTGCGCGACAGCGGCCTGGGCGTCGGCTGCCACGTCGCGCTCGTGGGGGAGGACCCGCTCCTGCTCGGTCCGTCCGAGGTGCCGACGCTCGTCGACGCTTCCGGCCGCCCGCCGTCGAGCTGGCGGGAGCTGCTGCGCCGCTGGGTGCGCGGCAGGGTCGACCCCGACGACGTCCGGCGGGAGGCCGCGGCGCAGCTCGCGGCCTGCCGTGACGCAGGCCTGTCCGTTGACCACCTCGACACCCACCAGCACGTCCACCTCCTGCCGTCGGTCGGCACGGTGCTCGTGGACCTGTGCATCGCCGAAGGGGTGGGGGCCAGGCGGCGGCCGGACGCCGCAGCAGGCCTGCAGGGGATGGGGGTCCGCCGGCTCGCGCAGCGGTTCGCCCGG
>CAJANQ010000462.1 GCA_903941145.1 uncultured Actinomycetes bacterium | reverse complement strand
TCGACCGTCGTCTCGCCGACCTGGCCGAGGACCGGCGACGGGACCTGCTCGAGCGCCGCGCCGCCAGGTCCGCCATGGCAGGCGCCCGCCTCGCCCGGGCCTTCGTGGTCGTGGTCCCCCTCGGGATGCTGCTCGCCGGCCTCAGCGTCGGCCAAGGTGCAGCGGCCTACCGGACCCCTGACGGCGGGCTGCTCGTCGGCGTGGCCGCAGCGATGGTCGCAGTGTGCTGGTGGTGGGCCGGCTCGCTCATGCGGGTCCCGGCAGAGCGACGGGTGCTCCCGAGATGAGCCCCGTCGAGACGATGTACCTGGCTGTCGCCTGGCTCGGAGCGACACTGTTGCTCGACCAGGTGCCGTGGTTCCGGACCCCGCCGCTGCACCGTCGGCTCGCCCCGTACCGAGCCGACGAGACGGCGCCCACGACTGCCGGCTCCGGCGCGGCCCAGCAGCTCGTCGACCAGTCCGCCGAGCGGCTCGCCGCGGTCCTCGGTCTGCGCGGGACGCTGGCTGAACGGCTCGAACGCGCAGGAGTGTCGTCACCGCCCGCCGTCGTCCGGTCACGACGGTTCTCCGTCGTGGTGGTGACAACACTGCTCGCAGCAGCAGCTGTCGTCGCCGCACGACCGGGCTGGACCACGTCAGTCGTCCTCGTGGCCGTGGCCGGGGCCGGGGCCCTCGTCGCCGACGAGCTCCTCCTCGCCGCAAGGGCGCGCCGGCGGGCGGAGCAGGTTCGTGGCGAGCTGCCGGTGGTCGCAGAGCAGTTGGGAATGCTCCTGTCGGCCGGGTATTCACTCCCTGCGGCCCTGCAACGGCTGGCGCAGCGCGGGAACGGCGCCGTGGCTGACGGTTTCGCCCAGGTCGTGCGCCGGCTGCGGCAGGGCGAGTCCGAGCACGACGCCCTTTCAGCCTGGGCACGGTCCACCGGCGTGGACGGCGCCGAGCGGCTCGTCAGGGTGCTCACGATCCACCGGCAGGCCGGCGACCTGGGCCAACTCATCTCGGCCGAGGCCCGCTCGGTCCGCGCCGAACACCACCGGGCGCTGCTCGAGTCGATCGCCCGGCGCGGCCAGCTCGTGTGGATCCCCGTCACCGTCGCCACGCTCGTCCCGGGCCTCGTCGTCCTCGCCGTGCCGTTCGCCAGTGCCATGTCACAGATCACCGGGCAGGGCTGACCGGATGGCGCCCGCCTCCCCCTCCTCGTGCCGGAGCCCCGGCGCGACCTACTGCAAGGAGCAGCACCATGCATCACCGTCCCGACGACGGCACGACACCCCGACGCCGCAACGGCCACCGACGACGGTCCGAACGCGGCGAAGGGGTCATCTCGACAGCAATTGCGGTCCTCATCGTCGCCTTCCTCGGCATCGCGCTCTGGAAGGGGTTCGACGGGATGGTCAGCGGGGCCACCGACAAGACCAAGGCCCAGGTCGAGCAGATCGGCCGATGACCCGTCGCCGCGAAGGACAACGGGGTTCGAGCCTGCTGGGCACGGCGCTCGGTGTCGCCATGCTGCTGTCGCTCACGGCGTTCGCCGCCGACGTCGGCATCGGCCTCTGGGCGAGGTCGGCCGTGGATGCCGCTGCGTCGGACGCCGCCCGCGAGCTCGCCGCCCTCCCGCCCGACCAGATCAGTCAGGCCAGGAACGCCCTCGTCGTCGAGCGGGCGCGCTCGACGCTCGGACCCTTCGGGGAGAGGGTGTCGATGTCGGTCGGCAGCTCGGCCGAGGCCGTCGCCGTCCATGTCCGGTCGCCGTCGCTCGGCCTCCTCCCCCGTGTCGTGGGCGGCGGCTCCGTGGTGGGCGGAGTCGACCGGACCGTGGTCGTCCGGAGGGAATCGTGGTGAGGGGCCGCCCTGCGGCCGGCGAGCTGGGCGCTGTGGCCGGCGTCGAGGTCCTGGCGCTCGGCGTCCTGGTGCTCGTCACCATGACGCTGGTCCTCTCCGCAGCGTGGGGAGTCGTCGACTCACGGGCGGCGATGGACGACGCAGCGAGGGAGTACCTACGGACCTACACCGAGCAGCGGGACGCCGGCACCGCTGCAACTGCTGCCGAGTCGGCAGCGCGACGGCTACTGGCCGAACGCGGCACGCCGCTCCGGACCCTCCGGATAGCCGCGCCGGACCCCACCCGGTTCGGCCCGTGCGCCAACGCCCACGTCGAGCTGCGCGCCACGCTTCCGCAGCTACGGCTCCCGTTCGGCCACCGGTTCGGCACCACCGAGGTGGTCGCCGTTGCAGATGAGCTCGTCGACGCCCACAAGGAGGTGCTCCGTGGACCGGCCTACGACCCTGCCCGCACGGTGTGCGCGACGCCGTGAACGGGGCACCGCGCTCGTGATGGTGCCGGCCTGCATGCTCGTCGTGCTCGGACTCGGGACCGTCGCGGTCGACGGCGCTGTCCTGCATGCGGCACAGCGCCGGCTGCTCGCGATCTGCGCGGCGGCCGCCGACGACGCCGCCGGAATGGTCGACGCCCGGGCCGTGCAGCTCGACGGGACCGTCCGGCTCGACCCGGCAGCAGCGCGGCGCGTGGCGCTGGCCAGGCTCGCGCCGGCCCGCCGGATCGGCGAGCAGGTCGGACCTCCCGCGGTGCGTGGGGACGCCGCCGCGGGCACCGTCGACGTCGCCACCACCGTGGACGTGCGCCAGCTCGTGTTCCGGCTGCTCCCCGGCGGCGCCGGGCGCACCACCGTGTCGTGCCGGGCCAGAGGGCGGTTGCGGCCATGACGGCGGTCCGACGACGGCTCCACCCGCCTCCGACCGAACCGGTCGACACGCCGGAGGTCCCGCTCGTCGTGAAGCGGCGGGACGAGATCGACGGTGACACGGTCGAGCGCGAGGCAGAGGTGCTGCGGGCGCTCGCCGGTGGGCCGGTCGTCGACCTGGTCGACTGCCGTTCGACCGGCGGCCAGGTCGAACTCCTGACCCTGGACGCCGGCTCGTCGACACTCGCCGATGCGGCACACCTGCCGCCGCGGACCGCACTTCGCGCCGCGGCGGCGACCTGCAGGAGCGTGGTGGCGCTGCACCGGGCCGGATGGGGGCACGGCGCGCTCGACCCAGACCACGTCGTTGTCGGCGGCCGGGGCCGGGCGACACTGTGCTCGCTCGGGCGGGCACAGCCGCTCGTGGCCGCGCCCCAGCTCGTCACGGCCGACCGGAGCGCCACGTTCGCCACGCTGCTGTACGTGGCCGACCAGCTCGATGCCGACCAGAGCGACCGGAATCGACGTCGGGCCGCCCAAGTGGTCCGCCGTGCCGTGGGGGCGGCTGACCAGGACCTGCTCGACGTCGCCGCTGCCATCGAGTCGGACCTGGCCGACCGCTACGAGCGCCGCCGTCCCTCAGGGCGCAGATGGCTTGCTGCCGCTGGGGTGCTCGGCACCGCTGCGCTGCTCGTCGGGGCCTGGACCTGGACGGGACGGGACGCTGGCCCAGCGCAGGGGCCTGGCCTTCGCCCAGCGCCGGGTCCAGACACCGCGGCCACGCTCCCGCCCGGCCGGGTCCGGGTGGGACTCCCGGGCGACGAGCACGTCGTCGTGGACCTTGACTGCGACGGCGACGACGAACTGCTGCTGCTCCGCCCCACCACAGGAGAGCTGTTCGTGGCGCCACGGGTCCCTGACGGTGCACATGCCGTTCGGACCGTCCCCATAGGAAACCTCCCCGGAGCAGCCTCGCTGACCACGCGCACTACGGCCGACGGCTGTGCGACCCCGATCGCCACGATGTCCGACGGTTCCGCCGTGCCGGTGGAAATCGCAGTATCGGCAGCGCCGACGACCACGGCGCCGCCCGAGCCAGCGCCCCCCAGCACGACCGCAGGTGCACCGCCGGTGGCCTCGACGGAGCCGGCAGCAACGCCCTCATCGACATCGGTACCGACGTCGAGCCGCGCCACGAACCGCCCGCCCGCGGCCACGCCCCCACGGGTCGGCACGGACCGGCCCCGCCCGGTACCAGCGAGTCCGTCGTTCCCTGCACCGAGCACCACAGACCCGCCCTTCGAGTACCCGGTGGGCGACGGACCGCTGCCCGCTCCAGATCCGACGGAGGAACCCGCATGATCTTCGACGCCGACCCGGTCTCGACCCCGACCACCCGGCAGGAGGCGCTGGTAGTGGTGGGCACGTGGGTCTCGGCGCTCAGTGCCGTTGCGGCCGGGCTCGCCCACAGTCTTGGCGTCCTGCAACCTCCCGAGGTGTGGAGCGGGACGGACTCCTGGGACCGATGGGCCTCCCGGCACGAGCCTGACGAACTTGTGGCGGCAATCGTGACGCCGGTGGCGCTCGTCCTGGTCTGCGCGCTGGCCGTCGTCACGGTAGGTGCCGGCGCTGCGGTCGCAGTGGCCACCCGTCGAGGGAAGTTGCCGGCAAGTTCCGACCAGTGGCCGGCTGTAGTGACTGCGTTCATTGCAACGGTCTCGCTCCTGTCAGGCGGACCGGCGGCAGCATCGACCGGCAGCGGGGCCAGTGCTGGCGACGACGTCGCCACACGGCCCGTGGTCGAGCTGGTCCGCCGTCCCGCCACGACGGTCAGCACCACGACGACGACCGCCCTGGCCACGACCACCACCAGCTTGGTACCGACGCCGACATCGGTCGCCACGCCCGCGCCGACCCCGACGACGCCCGGCACAGCGCCGCCGACAGACCTGCCGACACCAGAACAGGCCAGCCCTGCCAAAGTCCCGTGGCAGCCCGACCCGTCGACCACTCCGACCGTCGAGGTCCGGCCGGGCGACAACCTGTGGCGGATCGCCCAGCGGCAGGTGATGGCAGACCCCCGGCGAGGCCCGATCCTGCGCTACTGGCTGCTGCTCATCGACGCGAACTCATCTCGGTTCGTAGAGCCAGGCAACCCGAGCCTGATCCACCCTGGCCAGATCCTCGACCTGCCCGGCGAGTAGCACCGGAGGGCGGCAGACCAGTGAACCGCAGCGAGCCAATGCCCAACCACGGGATGCACCCGAGGCCCGACCACGGGAGTTCGACGGGTCCCGGCTCGCCCTGCCTGCAGTTGGAGCTGCTTGCCGTACCACGCCTACGTGGTACACACTCGGGCATGAACGCGCTCGAGGCCCTCGACAAGATGAACCGGCTGCTCGACTCCGACGACGGCGAGACCGTCAACACGTCGATGCGGCTGCCCGTTGCACTGAGGGACGCCGCTGCACTGGCTGTCGCACAGTTCGGTGCCGCGCCGTCGACCACGCACATGACCGCAGCCGCGCTGCGCAGCTCCCTGGAGACGGTGGTCATGGAGGAGGCCCTCCGGCTGCACTACGAGCAGCACCCCGACGCCAGACCGTCGCTCGCCGAGGTCGCGCTCGCCCTGGCCG
>CAJANQ010000461.1 GCA_903941145.1 uncultured Actinomycetes bacterium | reverse complement strand
TGTGTTATTACTAAAGCGAATGTTATCGATTCCGATAACAAACGCATTCACCACACACAGGGGACGACCATGAACCGATCAGCCAGACCATCAGAACGACCGCCGGGGCTCACTGCGCAGCGGCAGCATCGGCATCGCGGCCTGATTTCCGTAGTGGTTGCGCTGGCATGCTCCGCCCAGCTGCTGGTCGGCATGACGCGGGCCCAGGCGGCGACCGCGCCCGCAGGCTGGTCCTTGTCGTGGTCCGACGAGTTCGACACGGGTGCCGGCACTCGGCCGAACTCCACCAAGTGGGGCTACGACCTGGGTGGCAGCGGCTTCGGCAACGCCGAGCGGCAGTACTACACCGACCGCCCGGAGAACGTCTCGACCGACGGCACCGGGAACCTGGCCATCACGGCCCGCAAGGAGACCCTGGCCGGGACCGGCTGCTGGTACGGCACGTGCCAGTACACGTCGGGCCGGGTGCTGACGAAGAACAAGTTCACCCAGCGGTACGGCCGGTTCGAGTCACGGATCAAGGTGCCGGCCGGCCAGGGCGTGTGGCCTGCGTTCTGGATGCAGGGCGACGACTCCGGGTCAGGCGGCACCGCCTGGCCGGGTCGCGGCGAGCTCGACATCATGGAGAACGTCGGGTACGAGCCGTCCAAGGTGCACGGCAGCCTGCACGGCCCCGGCTACTCGGGCGGCGCGGCGGTCACCAAGGGCTTCACGCTGCCCGGTGGCGCCAAGTTCTCGGACGCGTTCCACACGTTTGCCGTCGAGTGGGCCCCCAACGTGGTGCGCTGGTACGTCGACGACGTCCTCTACCAGACCCGCACCCCGGCCGACCTGCCGGCCGGTGCGCCCTGGGTGTTCGACCACCCCTTCTACATCCTCATGAACTTCGCCGTCGGTGGGCAGTGGCCCGGCGACCCCTCGCCGTCGACGGTCTTCCCGCAGTCGATGCTCGTCGACTACGTGCGGGTGTTCACGCCCTCGTCCTCCACCTCCACGACGACGGCGCCGACCACCACGGCGCCGACCACCACGACCACTGCGCCGCCTGCTGCACCCCGTGACGCGCGGTCGCGCATCGAGGCCGAGTCGTACGACGCGGCCACCGGCGTGGCCAAGGAGACCACCACCGACACCGGCGGGGGCCAGAACATCGGCTGGGTCGCCAACGGTGACTCGGTGACCTACCGCAACGTGAACTTCGGGTCGACCGGCATCGACGGTGTCAACGCCCGGGTGGCGTCGGGCGCGGCGGGAGCCACGGGCACCGCCGAGCTGCACCTTGACTCTGCGACCGGACCGCTCGGCGGCACCCTGCCCCTGGGTCCGACCGGCGGCTGGCAGACCTGGGTCACCAAGGCCGCGACCGTCACCGGTGCCACCGGCACGCGTGACCTGGTCGTGGTCTTCCGCAGCGCACAGGCCGCCGAGTTCGTCAACCTCAACTGGCTGACCTTCACCGACTCTGGCGGTTCGACCGTCCCGTCGACGACGACCACGGTCGCCCCGACCACCACCTCGACGACGGTGCCGCCGACCACTACGACGACGGTTCCGGCTGCAGCCGGCCGTGACGCCCGGGCGCGCATCGAGGCCGAGTCGTACGACGCTGCCTCCGGCGTGGCCAAGGAGGTCACTACCGACACCGGCGGCGGCCAGGACGTCGGCTGGATCTCCAACAGGGACCACATGGTCTA
>CAJANQ010000460.1 GCA_903941145.1 uncultured Actinomycetes bacterium | reverse complement strand
GACGTCCAGGAGTTCATGGTCGCCCCGATCGGTGCGCCGAACTTCAAAGAGGCGGTGCGCTGGGGCGCGGAGGTCTACCACTCGCTGAAGTCGGTGCTCAAGAAGAAGGGCCTCAACACCGGTCTCGGAGACGAGGGCGGGTTCGCCCCGGACGTCGCCGGCACCCGCGCCGCGCTGGACCTGATCTGCTCGGCCATCGAAGCCGCCGGCTTCAAGCCGGGAACCGATATCGGGCTGGCCCTCGACGTCGCCGCCACCGAGTTCTTCCGCGACGGCGCCTACCAGTTCGAGAAGCAGGCCCAGAACGGGACGCAGATGACCGAGTTCTACGCCGGCCTGCTCGACTCCTATCCGCTGGTCTCCATCGAGGACCCCCTCGATGAGGACGCGTGGGACAGCTGGGCCGAGCTGACCGCCGCCATCGGCGACCGGGTTCAGATCGTCGGCGACGATTTGTTCGTCACCAACCCCGAGCGTCTGGAAGAGGGCATCGAACGGGGCGTGGCCAACGCACTGCTGGTGAAGGTCAACCAGATCGGCACGCTCACCGAGACTCTCGACGCGGTCGCACTGGCCCACAACAGCGGATACCGCACGATGATGAGCCACCGAAGCGGCGAGACCGAGGACACCACCATCGCCGACCTGGCCGTGGCCACCAACTGCGGCCAGATCAAGACCGGCGCCCCGGCCCGTTCCGACCGCGTGGCCAAGTACAACCAGCTGCTCCGCATCGAGGAGCAGCTCGGCGAGGCGGCCGTCTACCGCGGCCGTTCGGCGCTGGCGCCCATCGGGGGCGCCCGCTGATGGCGACGGCCGTCGCCACCCCGGCCGGCGGGTTCGACCACCGGCGGCGGAACCTCGTCGTCGCGCTCGCAGCGGTGGTGGTCCTGGTGGTGCTGGCCGTCCCGGTCCGTTCGTACCTGGCCCAGCGCGGCGAGATCGCCCGCACCCGTGACGAGCTGGCCGAGGTTCGCCGCACCAACGCGCAGCTCAAGGAGCGCAAGGCCCGGCTGACGGACCCGTCCGAGGTCCAGCGCACCGCCCGCCGTGAGTTCGGCCTGGTGGGAGTGGGCGAGGAGTCGTACAGCATCCTCCCGCCCGCCACCGCCGGCCTGGTGCTGCCCAACACCTGGCCCTTTGACCATCTGGCCGGGCCGGTGGCGGGCGCCGCGACCAAGGGCTGACGCGCTACCGTCTCGCCGACTCGCACGAGCCGGAGGGACGACGCGTCGATGGGTCTACTGAAGCCTGACCAGCCCGAGTTCGACCTCGAGGAGTGGCGCCGGCAGCCCTATGCCGAGCGGCTCCGACTGATGTGCATCACGTGGTGCACCCAGGGGTTCGGCGCCCCGGACGTCGTGTACGTCCTGTACCTCGTCAAGATCCTCTTCTACGTGGGCATGTTCTTCGTGTTCGCGTGGCTCACCCCGGGCCTGGGCGGCCCGACGTCCTTCGGGTCGTGGTGGTCGGACCCCCTTGCGTTCCAGAAGGCCGTCATCTGGACGATGACCTACGAGGTCATGGGGCTGGGCTGCGGCAGCGGCCCGCTCACCGGGCACTACCGGCCGTTGTTCCCCGCCGTACGGCACTGGCTGCGCCCCGGGACCACCCGCCTGCGGCCGTTCACCTGGGTCCCTGGGACCGCCGGCCACCACCGGACCTGGTTCGACGTGGCGCTCTACGCCGCGGCGCTCGTGCTGTCGTTCCGGGCGCTGCTCTCCGCGTCGCTCGGTCCCTGGCAGCTGGCGCCGATCGTCGCGGTGCTGTGCGTCCTCGGCCTGCGTGACAAGACGATCTTCCTGGCCTGCCGGGCCGAGCACTACCTGATGACCGTGGTGGTGTTCCTGTTCGCCCCCACGCCGCTCGCGCTGATTGCCGGGGCCAAGGCGCTGCAGCTCATCCTCTGGCTGGGTGCTGCGACGTCCAAGCTGACGCACAACTTCGCCAACGTCATGTCGATCATGCAGTCGAACAGCCCGGTGATGCGCTCCAAGCGGGTGCGCAGGGCGCTCTACCGGAAGTTCCCCGAGGACCTCCGGCCGTCGCGACTCACGATCGACCTGGCCCACACGGCCACCTTCTTCGAGTTCGCGTTCCCCCTGGCGCTGGCGTTCACCACCAGCGGTCCGCTCCACACGGCGGCGCTCGTGGCGATGGTGCTCTTCCACCTCGGGATCTTCTCGGCACTGCCCATGGGCGTGCCGCTCGAGTGGAACGTCATGTTCATCTACTCCGGCCTGGTGCTGTTCGGCGCCTACGGCGAGGTGCGCTTCTGGGACGTCGGCTCGCCCGTCGTCGCAGTGCTCCTGCTGGCCCTCGTCGCGGTGGGACCGGTCTGGGGGAGCCTGCGGCCGGACAAGATCTCGTTCCTCATCTCGATGCGTTACTACGCCGGCAACTGGGCCCCGAGCGTGTGGCTGTTCCGTCGCGGCACCATGGAGCGCCTCGACGAGTGCATCACCAAGGCCGCGCCCATCCCTCGGCGCCAGCTCGAGGGCCAGATCGAGGAAGGCACCTACGACGCCACCATGGCGCGCGGGTTCGCCATGCGGGCCATGCACCTGCACGGCCCGGCCATCGCCACCCTCCTGCCCCAGGTCGTGGCCGACCTGGCCCAGACCGACCCGGACGTGGCGGCGCACGGCATCGACGCCTTCGAGCTGATCGACGGCGAACAGGTTGCCGGCCTGGTGCTCGGGTGGAACTTCGGCGACGGCCACCTGCACTTCGAGGACCTGCTCGCAGCCGTGCAGGCGGAGTGCGGGTTCGCCCCCGGCGAGCTCCGGTGCCTGTTCATCGAGTCCCAGCCGCTCCACCAGCAGCGCATGCACTGGCGCATCGCCGACGCGGCCAGCGGCCAGCTCGACGAGGGGTACGTGCAGATCGCCGACCTGCGGCAGCTGCAGCCGTGGGGCGCCCCCAGTCCGGCCTGAGCCGGCAGCGCCCCGCCGGATAGCCTCCGGTCCCGATGGACGACCCTGTGCCCGCGGGCCCCGAGACGACCGCGCCGGCCGGCCGGCCGGACCTGGGTGACCTGTTCGCGGCCGAGGACTCCCCGATGCTCGGCGGGGTCCTGCTGCGGGCCGCTGCGGCTGTCGGCCTGGTCCTGGTGGTCGTGTGGCTCCTTCGTCGGCGGCGCCCCTGATGGCAACTCCCGCCGACGTCGAGGCCGTCGCCGCGCTGCTGGGCCGTGCCCCGCAGGGTGAGTTCGAGGTCGTGGTCCGCCGCGCCGACGGCCAACCGGTGGTGATCTCCAACGCGCCGCTCATGGACGACGGCCGACCCATGCCCACCCGCTACTGGCTCGTGGACCCAGACCTGCTCCGGCGCGTCGGCACGGTGGAAGCGGCCGGCGGCGTGCGTCGTGCCGAGGCCGAGGTCGACCCTGACCAGCTCGCAGCTGCCCACGCCCGCTATGCGGCCGAGCGCGACGCCCTCGTGCCCGCGGACCACGCCGGTCCCGCGCCCTACGGTGGCGTGGGCGGCACCCGCAACGGCGTGAAGTGCTTGCACGCCCATCTGGCCTACGTCCTCGCCGGCGGCGACGACCCGGTCGGCCGGTGGGTGCAGGAACAGTTGCAGGAGACCCCGTGAACCCGGAGGAAATGGCCCCATGACCATGAAGGCGGCGATCGACTGCGGCACCAACTCGGTGCGCCTGCTCGTGTCGGACGGCACGACCCAGGTGGAGCGCCTCATGCGGATCACGCGGCTCGGCCAGGGCGTGGACCGTACTGGTCGGCTCGACCCCGAGGCCGTGGAGCGCACGCTCGCGGTCCTACGGGAGTACCGCGAGGTCATGGACCGCTACGAGGTCGACGGCATCCGCATGGCCGCCACCTCCGCCAGCCGCGACGCCGCGAACCGTGACGACTTCTTCGGACCGGCCGCCCAGATCCTGGGCACCGAGCCCGAACTGCTGTCCGGCCAGGAGGAGGCCGCCCTGTCGTTCCGAGGCGCCACGGCCGACCTGGACCCGGCCGACGGTCCGTTCCTGGTCGTCGACATCGGCGGCGGTTCGACCGAGTTCGCCGTCGGCGCCCGCTCGGTCGAGGGGTCGGTGTCGATCAATGTCGGTTGCGTGCGGATGACCGAGAAGTACCTCCACGGCGACCCTCCCCGGCCCGACGAGCTGTCGAACTGCCTGGCCGAGATCGGCCAGCACCTCGACGACGTCAGCCGCGAGGTGCCGATGGCTGGACTGGCCACGACGTTCGTCGGTCTGGCCGGCACCGTCACCAACGTGGCCGCCGTCGAGCTCGGCCTGCCGACCTACGACCGAGACGCAATCCACCACTTCCGCCTCACCAAGGACGCGGCCGAGGACGTGTTCCGCACGCTGGCCACCGAGTCGCTCGCGGACCGCAAGCACAACCCGGGCCTCGAGGAGCAGCGGGCCGACGTGATCGTCGGCGGTTGTTGCGTGCTGGTGTCGGTCTTCCGCCACTTCGGGTTCGACGAGTGCCTGGTCTCCGAGGCCGACATCCTCGACGGCCTGGTCATGTCGCAGTTCGACTGAGCCGCCCGTTTCGCCTGAAGTCTCTGTGGGGCTGGGCGTTAGGCTCGCCGCCGTGCTTCGCCGTCGTCCTGACCCCGCTGCGTTCTCCCAACCGGTGACGCTGCACGGTCGCCGCGTCGTGCTGCGCCCACTGTCGGTCCACGACTTCGAGGCCTGGCGTGAGGTGCGGCGCCGCAACCACGACTGGCTCACCAAGTGGGAGCCCCAGCGGATGCCGAACCAGCCCGACACCATCGAGGACCGGCAGGCATTCGCCAGCCGGTGCGCGGCGCGCATGCGGGAGATCCAGCTGGGCTCTGGGTACGGGTTCGGGATCTTCGTCGACGGTGCGTTCTCCGGCGAGATCAACATCAACACGATCCACTGGGGCGCCCACCAGAGCGCCTACATCGGGTACTGGGTGGACTCTTTGCGTGCCGGCCAGGGCTACATGCCGGAGTCAGTTGTAGCGGTCTTCCAGTTCGCGTTCGAGCAGCTGGGCCTGCACCGGCTGCAGATCTCGATCATTCCCCGCAACACCTCGAGCCGCCGCGTCGTCGAGAAGCTCGAGCTGCGGGAAGAGGGTCTCGCCGAGCGCTACCTCGAGATCAACGGCGTCTGGGAGGACCACCTGCGGTTCGCCATGACGTCCGAGGAGTGGGACTCCCGCCGCGACGAGCTCGTCACCGCCTGGCTGCTCTGACCCCGCGTAGCTCCCGAACTCGTGACACTGTGGTCCCTCTGTGGACCACACCGTCACGAGTTCGACGGAATGAAGGTGTCAGCTGCCGGTGATGCGGCGCTGCAGGGCGGCGAGCCGCTCGGCGAACTCGGGCTGGTCCATGGACCAGAGCTGGACCTCGAGCTCCTTGGCGACGGCCTCGGGGTGCGTGTCGACGGTGCCCATCTCCTGGATGGTCCGCTTGACCGCACGGGTGAGCTCGGGCGGACCCGACGCCGCACGGCCGGCCATCGCGACTGCGGTGTCGAGCAGCTCGTCGTCCGGCACGCACTTCCACACCAGGCCCACGCGCTCGGCCTCGGCGCCGTCCATGGCCTGGCCGAAGACGACCGCGGCCATGGCGGTCTGCAGCCCGGCCACGTTGCGGAACATCCAGGTGTGCCCGCCGCCGGGATGGATGCCCAGGTCCAGGAACCGGGTGTCGAACTTGGCCGACGCCCCGGCCAGCCGGACGTCGCACGCCAAGGCCAGGTTCATGCCGGCACCCACCGCCGCACCGTTCACGGCGGCGAGCGTGGGCAGCGGGCTGCGGGCCACCCGCAGGAACCCCTCGTAGATGCGCTCCAGGCCCTCCTGCCGAGAGGACCCCAGGTCGCCGAGCGCCGCGCCCGCGCAGAACGCCGGGGCCGCGCCGGTCACGACGACCGCACCGGTGCCGGCGTCAGCCTCGAGCTGCTCCATGGTGGCGACGAGGGCGTCGCACAGCGGGAAGCTGAGCGTGTTGCGGCGGTCGGGGTCGTTGAGCGTGATGACCGCGACCCGGTCGTGGTGCTCCACCAGAACTGGTTCCAACGCCTTCTCCCTGCCTCGTGGGGCCGGGCGCCGTAACGTTGCACCCCGTGAAGACCCTCGTCGTCGCGGAACTGTACCCATGGCCCGCGCTCGACGGTTACCGACGGCGTCTCGACCACGTGGTGTCCGGCCTGGCCTCGGTTGGCGACGTCCACGTGCTGGCGCCGCTCCGTCAGGGCGACACCGCACCGGCCGACCCGCCGCTGCCCAACGTCACCGGGGCGACCGTGCCGACCGCACCTGACCGGGGGCCGCGGTCGTGGCTCGGGGAGTGGGTCCGGGGACCGGTGCCGCGCCGCCTGCTGGGCGTCGACTGGTCGGGACCGGTCGCTGCGCTGAGGTCGATGGACCTGACGGAGTTCGACCTGGTGTGGTGCTCGCACGTGGACACCTGGTGGGCCGTGAAGGACGCGCTCGGCGACCGTCCGGTCGTGGTCGACTTCGACAACCTGGAGCACCTGGCCCTCAAGCTCCGGCGCCGGATCCCGCCCCGGAACGCTCCGGACGCCGGCCCGAAGGAGGTCGCGTCCACGCTGGTCCGCTGGACGACCTCCCGGGCGTTCGACCTGGTCGACGAGCGGCGCTGGGACCGCCTGCAGCGGGAGTGTGCGTCGAAGGTGTCGACGGTCGTCGTATGCAGCGAGCTCGACGCCGAGCGGTCCGGGGTGCCCAACGTGGCCGTCGTCCCGAACGGCGCCGTGGCGCCCGCACAGGTCGATGCCGACCGCACCTCGCTCCGGGGCGACCACCCGGTGCTCAACTTCGTCGGCGCCCTCGACTACGAGCCCAACACCGAGGCGGTCGAGTGGCTCGTGCGTGAGGTCGTCCCGGTCCTGCGGGCCGAGCGCCCTGACGCCGTGGTGCGGATCGTCGGCCGGGGCGGCGACCGCGTGGCCTGGGTCGCCGGCGTGCCCGGGGTCGAGCTGGTCGGCGAGGTCGACGACGTGACCGACGAGCTGGCGATGGCCGACGTGAGCGTCGTACCCATCAAGGTCGGCGCCGGCACCCGGCTCAAGGTCGTCGAGGCCCTGGCCCACCACCTGCCGATCGTGACCACCACGGTGGGGTGCGAGGGCATCGACGTCCGGAACGGGGCGACCGCACTGGTCGAGGACGACGCGGTGGCGTTCGCCGGTGCGTGTGCCCGGCTGTGCGAGGACGGCGCCCTGCGCCAGCGCCTGGCCGACGCCGGTGCCGCCCTGTTCGAGCAGCGCTACACGTGGGCGTCGATCGAGCGCCGGATCGGCGACCTCGCCACCGCCACCGCCGGTTGAGCTAGAGGCCCTTCTCGCGGACGACGGCGGGGGAGTGGCGGAAGAACTGCTCGACGTCTCGCTCGTAGCGGTAGGCGACCGCGGAGTCGCCCAGGGTCTTGCGGAGCCGCAGCGCCTCAATGAAGGCCTCGACCGACTCGGCCGACGTGTACTTGTACCGGAACCCCTGCTGCTTGAGCCGGCGGTTGTCGACCCCGCGGCCGTAGCGCAGCAGCTGCTGGTAGTCGTCGGGCAGGTCCACCACGCCGAGCCGACCGAGCGGGCCGGTCACCATGTCAGTGAAGTACGGCGGCAGCGGGAAGGTGCTCTTGCCGCAGATGGCCGCCACCTCGGTCCACGGCAGCAGGCCGTCGCCGGCGACGTTGTAGACGCCGGGCAGGGAGTGGTCGAAGGTGAACAGGATCGACCGGATGACGTCGTCCTCGTGCACGAACTGGAACCGGGGGTCGAAGCCCATGATCGACGGCACCATCGGCAGCTGCAGTGCCCGAGTGAGCGGCGTCTCGATCTCGGAGCCAATCACGTTGGAGAACCGCAGGAGCGTCACGTTCACGTGCGGGTTGTCCTCGGCGAAGTCGCGCACGTAGCCCTCGACGGCGTCCAGGCTTCGCTCCGGCGCTGTCTTGGGTGAGCGCGACCTTGGCGTCTCCTCGTCGAACCACACCGGGTCCTCAGGCGCACAGCCGTAGACCACCGTCGACGACTTCACGATGACGTTGCGCACGGTCGACATGGCCGCCGAAGCCGCCGCGAACAGGTTCATCGTGCCGATGACGTTGATCTCGTGCATGGCCCGGCGCGACATCTGCGTGGGGTCGACGATGAGGAACGTGTGGATGATCGTATCGACCTGGGTGGCCTTCACGATGCGGGCCAGGATCGAGTAATTGGCGTCCACCCGGACGAACTCGGTCCGCTCGAGCTCAACGGTCGGCTCGGTGGTGTCGAGGCCCACGATGATGTCGACGTTCGGGTCGGCCTCGAGGGCCTGGGCCACGCGGCCGCCCCAGAACGAACCCAGGCCGGTCACCAGTACCCGTCGCCCGCCCTGCGGGGCCAGGCTCGGGAAGCTGATGCGGGACGCCGTGGACGCCCCCAGCTCGGCGCCGGCGTCGGGCGCGTCGTCGAGGTCCTCGGGGATCAGGCGACGACCGGCCGGGTCCTGGAACGGCGGGACGTCGCTCATCCGAACCACACCGACTGCCGGTTGCGCAGCATCTCGTAGAGGGCGGTCTGGATGCGGTCGCGGATCTTCTCGGACTCGTCCATGACCCGGGACTTGGAGTAGCGCTCCTGGTCCGGCGGCACGTCGAACCGCACCGGGTCGAGCACCTTCATCTTCATCTTGGCGGGGAAGTACCCGGCCAGTCCGAGCGGCCCCATGGTGAGCATGTTGGCGGTGACCGGCAGGTACGGGGTGCCGACGAACCGGGCCACGGACGGCAGGCGGAAGACCGTCGGCATGGCCTCCTCGGCGCCGACCACGGCGATCGGGATGACCGGCACGCCAGCCCGCATGGCGATCTCTACGAACCCGCCCCGGCCGAACCGGCGCAGCTGGTACCGCTCGCGGTAGGTCTTGCCGGGCCCCTTGGACCCCTCGGGGAACACGAGCACGAGCTGCCGCTGCTCCCGCAGGAGCCGGTAGGCGTTGTCGGGGTGCGCCGGCAGGCCACCGAGCCGCGACCACATCGTGCCGACCACGGGGAGTGTCCGGAAGAAGTTGTCGGCCAGGCCGTAGACGGGTCGGCCCAGCTCCTCCTCGATGCCGTGCATGATCGCCGGCGCGTCGGGCGGGATGGCACCGGCGTGGTTGGCCACCAGCAGCGCGCCGCCGTTCGTCGGGATCTTCTCCAGGCCCTCCCACTCCACCCGGAACCAGTTCCGGTAGATCGGGCCGTAGAGCGTGCGGGCGAGCTGGCGCATGTGCTCGGACCGGCCCCACTCGTCGACGTCGCCCTTGCGGCTGACCTTGATCTGCGGGGCCGTCGGACGCTCGTAGGGGACCAGTGCGCCCGTCGGTGCGGACGCGCCCTTGCTGGCCGACTCGAGGTCGGCCGCAGGCGCGGTCGGGGCGGGGGCCTCCGTGCCGTCGGCGTCGGCGGGCGGGGTCACGGCCGCAATCGTAGGTG